>JAJRRE010000369.1 GCA_024279745.1 Alphaproteobacteria bacterium | reverse complement strand
TGGTTGGGCGCACATTGGGTAAGAAACTCATAAAGCTTTATGACGCTCATACGCCGCCGGCGCGTTTTGCTCCCAATGCCCGGCAAGCTGGTCAGCGCGCGTTGCGCAATGCCGCACTGTCTTTGCTGGCCGCGCGCGGCAGTGACAAAGACATGGCGCTGATTGCCCGTCATTTCAACAAAGCCACTAATATGAGCGACGAGGCACATGCGCTGTTTTTACTGGCGGCGGTTAAGAGCGTCCAAAGCGAGCGCGCGCTCAAAAAATTCCACGACAAATGGCACGAGGACCATCTTGTAATCGATAGCTGGTTTGCCGCCCAGGCGATCTCGCCGCTAACCTCGACGCTGGAGAATGTTGAAGCCCTAACTCAGCACCCGCTGTATAGCAAAACCACGCCGAACAAAGTGCGCGCACTTATCGGAAACTTTGCCGCCAATAATCCGGTACAATTCAACCGCCCCGACGGCGCTGGCTACTTGTTCGTGGCGAACCAGGTGCTGGAGCTTGATAAATTCAACCCGCAAGTGGCGGCCAGAATGCTGAATGCCTTCAGAAGCTGGCGCTCATTGGAAAGTGGGCGGCGCAAACTGGCGGCCAAAGCATTGCGCAAAGTCGCCAAAGGTAAAAACATCTCCCGCGATGTATATGAAATCGTCACAAAAATGCTGGAGCAACCGTCCTAACCGGCAGGACTGGCGCGATTCTCAACAAATTGAGTCAAGTATTATGCCTAAAAAATGCCATGAATTGCCAAAACGACTCGCATTCCCGCTCGACACGGAGTCGCGAATAGAGTCAAATGAATAAGTGATTCGGGTTGGGGTTAACCCCATTTGAATCGCGACGGGTGGGGGTTTCGAACAATTTGATTGGAGACGGGATGGCGTGGACAAAGTCCGCCACTCCGACAGCGGACTTGCGTCTGGCTGAACGAGAGAAAGTGCGCATTGCAGATTGTTTGCAGCACGGCGGTTTATGGCGCCGCCGGCCCCTCATGCGTGAACGGCGCCGGCACACAAGGCTCTGGCCACTGAACCGCTATGCTTTGATTGCCAGCCTCACTCATCTCATCTTGATTGCCACCAGCGCCGTTTGGCATTTTTCTGTTTCACCGGCACAAGCATCGGTCGGCGCAACATTGGGCTCGCCGCTACATCTGGGCTTGTTGGTTTTCAGCGGTACGGCGGCGGCATTGTTAATGCTCGCAGCCAACCACCAACGCCGCACAGCGCCGCCCAATACACCAATGGTTTCACTATTCATCCACGACAATGCCAACAAACAAGGCAATACCAACAAACGGGGCTATGATAACAAGCAGAGCAATAGCGCCAATCAAACTGCAGCTGCTCATCTGCCATTGCATCATCAGAACAGCCCCCGACATAACAACGCAGATCAATGGGCCGAGTTGATGGCCCGCGCTTCCCATGAATTGCGCACGCCGCTCAACGCTGTGATCGGATTTTCTGATGTCATGCAGCGCGAATTGCTCGGGCCTATCGCGCATGAGCGCTACCGCGAGTATATTACCCATATTAGAGACAGCGGGTTCGCGTTATTGCGCTCGACTGAGGACACGTTGGCGCTGACCAATCTTATCGGCAAAACCGATGTGGCACAGTTTTGCGACATTGAACTCGACCCGCTCATTCGGCAGGCTTGGCTCGCCGTTCCCCATAACGGCGCGAACCCGAATGTGGAGTTGATTGTTGATATTGACAAAGACATAATGCTTCATTGCAACAAGGCGGCAATGCGCCAAGCGATGATTAATTTATTTGTCGATGCCATTTCTCATGCAGCACCGCGCAGCCCGTTGACGCTCCAACTTAGCGATGATGGCGATGCTCTGTCTTTGAATCTGTCCTGCCAGCGCAGACAGAAGGGATGCCAAAAGGGTCACTGCCAGCCGGTCCTTGAAACCAGCACACCGTTACAGGCACAGGGCCCCCTCCCACAGGACCGGCCGCTACCATCGGAGTTGCCATTTGTCATGGCCCGAGCTCTGCTGCAATTGCAAGACGCTGAGTTAACGCGCTGCCACGACGACGCAGCGCAATGGTCGGTATCCATTGCTTTCAACCACGGCAACGGCGACAATGGCAGCAACGGCAGCAACGGCGACCAAGTTGGGCTATCGGGCCGCGTTCCAACTGTCTGCGCGCCGCGATTATTACATGATGGCCAGCTGCATTAAACATTGCACCGACTGGGTTCGAAGTTCATTGTTTAACGCCCATAGGGACGCCCATGCCGGCGGTTATATTGCCGTTGGCGAAGCCATTCGACGTAATCCTTGCGTTCACCGGCGCTGAGTTTTTCATTCAACTGCACAAATAATGTATTGCGGGCCTTGCGCAATTCGACCAAAGCCTGCAGGCGTTTGGCCACGGCAGTTTCATAGACCTTGCTCTCAAACGGTGCGGCCAACACTGCCTGGCGCACGGCGCGGCGCGTCTGTTTGTACTGATGCCGCAGCGGCCGCAATGAGCGGCGGATCTCATCCAAAATCGGGCGAAGGGCCAGGCGCCGCTCAGCGGGCAAAGCGCGAGCAAAGCCAAGCATCGTATTTGCGCGATAAGAATGGCCGCCGCTTCTTTTGTAATGTCTGATCATGAAGCCGGCAATGACCCCGATAATCAGCAGATTTAAGGCAACCGACACCAACAGTGCCGGCTTCAACCATCGCGCTGCCGACGCTCCTGCACCACTTTGTTGTGCTGCGCGTTCACTCATAACGCCTCCTCATTAAACTCATTGAACTCTACCTCATCCAACTCTGCCACATCCTGCCAGGTGTCACTCAACAGCTGGCCACTGGCCAGAGCCTTCAGCTCACTCAGCACCTGCACCGGGAGCACATTTGGTGTTGACGCCCCGATGAATATCCCGATCACCAAAGAGGCGGCCAACAGTGTAGCGCTGCGCCAACTATTGTTGTTCGCGGCCACAGCAGGTGGCGGCAAATCAGGCGATCTAATCGGTATGCCGGTTTGAACGCCGCCGCGTTTATGTTTCGCGGTTGGCGGCGCGGCGGCATCAGGGCCAAGCGCTGCCTCAACAATTTGATCGACAAGCGCGCTTTGTGCTCGCAATGATACGGTTTTGCCAAGCGCGGTGCCGGGGGAGCCCGCAGCCACATGCGGCGGCGTGCATACACCTGCTTGTGACAAAACCTGTTCCAGGGCTTGCAGCTGTGCCAGCCGTTTTCGCGCCGCCGGTTCTTGCCCCAAAAGATACTCCATCGCGGCGCGCTTGTCGGGCGGCCAGCGGGTTTTATCGCCGCCGCAGATATCCACAATGGAATTAAACGCATCCAACGATAATGCTGTTTGCGATGCGTCGCCGGGGCGCGGCGTCTTGTTATCTGTTTCCATTTTATTGCTCATCGCTTCCGCCTCACCAGATCTAATTTCAAGATCAAACAAACACCGTCAGTATTTTCGTCAGTATTTTTCATGTCTCGTCAGTCATTCCCTTGCACAAGGGTGCCTTTCGCTAAGATTCGGCGTCAGGCAGATAGAGTTTCCAATCATCCTGCAGCAGGACCTTAAGACGCCGCCGGGCACGGGCCAGCAGCGATTCTACCGCGTCCTGCGATAGATCCATTAGCAGGGCGATTTCCATCTGGCTCAATCCGTCAAACTGAAACAGCACCAGCGCCAGACGCTGCCGGTCGGGTAAATCTTGCAAAGCATCATGAACCCGCTGTGCCAATTCTTTTTCGCTCAGTGCAACCAACTGGCCTGCGGGGCCTGAACTCTCCGGCAGTTCATCCGCCGGAACCACCCGTTTGGCTTTGATTGAGCGCAGCCGATCTATACACAAATTTGATACAACCCGCCGCAGCCAGGGGCGCAGGCCGCCAGGCCCAATGTCCAATGCGGCCCCCTTGCGCCACAATCGCAGCATTACGTCCTGCGCTACATCTTCCGCTTCTGCGCGATCACGCAACATCAACCGCGCAATGCCCAGCACCCAGGCCAAATAGCGCTCGACCAGTTGGCGATAGGCGCTGGCATCACCGTCTGCGCTCAAGCCCAACAATGTGGCATCGCACGGCTCACCAGCAGCGCGCGGTGTCTCCATCGGGCGTTGCTGATGATTTGGGTCTGTGGGGCGCGCAGCGGTTTCAACTGACTTAGAAAACACGCTATTCTCTTGCTCATCGGCCCCAGTCACATCTTGATAGTCGCTGCGTCTGCTAGTCACCCATCTTGCCTGTCCGGTTTATGACTGTCATGAGTTGAACTCCCATTTTGAGTAAGACTGCCGCTTCAAACCGCTTTAACAGCAATAACGGTACTGCGGGCCCCGATCCGTCGGCGCAAACGAATTTTTGTTCGCCAGGTCAGTTGATCAGCAGGCCAAATTATCAAATTATCAAATTATCAAATTCCTGCCGAACCTCGGCAAGGGTTGCCCGCAACGTTGCTTCCAGGCGTTCAAAATCGGGCATCTCGCCAGCGCGGCACAAAAGATCCTTCATGCCCTCCGGCGCCCGTTCGGGCAAGAACGCCTCATCCAGACAAAGTCGCAGCACCTGGGTCAAATTGTTGTAAAGATTAGCCGCGTCGATCAACCGTGCCGCTCGATCTGCCTGCAATAACCCTGCCTGTTCAAGCTTGCCAACCGCGCGATAGGTATTCTGGTCCAGGACCTGAGGATTGTTCGGCGCGTGGATCAATTGTAGATATTGCACGATGAATTCCAGATCGAGAATACCGCCACGTATCTGTTTCAAGTTCCATATGTCCGACGTACCCTTTTCGGCCTCGATCCGTGCGCGCATCTCGCGCACATCGTTGGCGGTATTGGCGCGATCACGTGGTGCGGTCAGCACATTGCGAATGGCCTCCTCAACCTGGCGGCGCAGCGGCGGCGGCCCCGACACCACCCGCGCGCGCGTCAAAGCCATATGCTCCCACGTCCACGCCTCGCGCGCCTGGTAATCAATAAAGCTTGCTAATTTAGTTGCAACCGGCCCCTTTTGCCCCGACGGGCGCAAACGCAAATCAACCTCATAAATGGTTCCTTCTGCCGTCGGCGCCGACAATGCTGCGATCAGGCGTTGCGTATAGCGGGTATAATATTGGGTTGCTGATATCGGGCGGCGGCCATCCGACTGCAAAACGGTGCGGTCATAATCATAGATCAAGATTACGTCCAGATCGGACGCGGCGGTCATTTCCCAGCCCCCTAATTTGCCCATGGCGACAACGACAGCGCCGCCGCCAGCCACAGCCCCATGGGCGCCGCTTAGCTCCGATGCGACCCATGATTGCAGCCCGTCGATCAAGCTTTGTGCCAGCTGCGCATAGGCTCCCCCCGCACGCCCGGCACCAATTGTGCGCGACAACACCCGCACGCCGATCAAAAAAGATTGTTCATTGCCAATCACCCGCGCCCGGTTGAGCGCATCTTCATAATCACTTGCCCGGCTCAGACCTTCATTGACCATGCGCGCCAGATCGGCTTTTGAGGGTATCGAGCCAAAAAAACCAGGATCAAGAACCGCATCAAGAACGCGGTGGCGCCGGCTCAATATGCGCGCCAATCGCGGCGCCGAGCCCATTATATCAGCAACCAGCCGCATCAATGCCGGATTGGCCTGCAATAACGCAAACAGCTGCACCCCCGTCGGCAATCGTTCAAGACATTTATCGAAGGCCAAAATCGCCGCGTCCGGTTCGCTCGTGCGCGACAGGGCGGTGAGCAGATCGGGCTGCATTTGGGTCAACAATTCTCGCGCTCGCTCACTGCGCATGGCCGCATATTGTCCCCGCTGCCAGCCGCGTATAATGTCAATCACGCGCGGGGGATTTTGATACCCCATTGCGCGCAGAGCCATAAGTGTATCTGGATCATTGTCTTCGCCGCTAAACACCAGGGGCGTCCCGGTGCCGGCTGCGCCTTCAGCCTCGTCATCGGCTTCAAACAATGCGCCATAATGACGTTGTACGGCGCTCATATGTTGAACCAGCGTTTTTGAGAAAGCGTCAACCGTGCCAAAACCACTAAATAATGCAATCTGGCGCACATCATGCGCATCGTTCGGCAGGGTCTGGGTCTGCTCGTCGGCGATCATTTGCAACCGATGTTCAACCTTGCGCAGAAATAGATAGGCGCCGGTTAAATCCTCGCGCACTTGGCGCTCAATCCAGCCGCGGCTTTGCAATTTTTCAAGCGCCTGCACTGTCGGCCTGAGGCGCAAATCTGCTTGCCGCCCGCCAGCGATCAATTGCTGAGACTGGACAAAAAACTCGATCTCGCGAATGCCCCCGCGCCCCAACTTGATATTGTGACCGGCGACACCAATTTCGCCAAACCCTTTGAAGGAATGGATCTTGCGTTTCATGGCGTGGATATCGTGAATGGCGGCATAGTCGAGATATTTTCGCCAAATGAAAGGGGACAACTCGTTTAAGAACGCCTCCCCTGCTGCAATATCACCAGCCACCACCCGCGCCTTGATCAAGGCTGCGCGTTCCCAATTTTGGCCAAAGCTTTCGTAATATTCCAATGCCGCATCTGTCGACATGGCCGCCTGTGTGGCGCCGGGGTCCGGGCGCAGCCGTAAATCGGTGCGAAAGACATAACCATCGCCGGTGCGCTCTTGCATCAGTTTGACCAGATCGCGCGTGAGGCGAACAAAGAAGGTTTTCTCATCCAGCCGCTCATGGGTTCTACCGGCGGCGCGGGCGCGATCATACAGAACAATCAAATCGATATCGGACGAATAATTCAGCTCATGAGCGCCTTGCTTGCCCATAGCCAGGACGAAGTAGCCGGATGTTATAGCGCCAACTGGCACTGATTGCTCGCCTCGCTTGCCAGCCAGCCAGTCACCCTTCTTTGCGCTCGCGTCGAATAAATAACAAACAGACGCCCTGAGCGCGGCATCTGCCGCCTGGGTGAGATATTGTGTGGTCTGCAATACCGGCCACACGGCGCCTAAATCGCACAAAGCAATCAACAAAGCCACTTCGTTTTTAAAAGCGCGCAGAACACTCATGACTTCGCTGATAGACGCCGCCGCCGCCGCATCGCGGGACAGCCCGTTTAAGAGCTGCGAAAAATATTGCTCGGGCGCATTGTGCAGCAATCTTGCCAGGCGTGCCGGATCGCGCTGTATCAAGGCGGACAAATAGGGCGACGAGCTGAAAATACCGCGCAAAAGATTTGCAACCGGCTGGCTCGCAAGACTTTCAAACAGACCGTCAATGCCCTGCGCGCGCTCTTGCAATTGAGCAAATGCGATCTGCGCCCGTTCCTTATCCGATATTACAGGCCATTCACCGATGCGGCTCCACAAGTCACCGATCGTTTCAGACCCGCTGCGATTTGTTTTGTCTGGCATGAAGGCGCGCGCTCCGGGTTATCGTTGGCCGGGGCACCGCCGTCGCCACTTGCTCATTGCCGGCCACGTCCAACGCCCCATCGGCTCCAGTTTGCGCGCCCGGCAACGTTATCACAACCCTTAAGCCGGGAGAATTATCTTCCAGGGTAATCTTGCCGCCATGCAGCCGGACAACAGCAGACACCAGGCTGAGCCCCAGGCCGCTACCGGGCTTTGAGCGCGAAGCTTCCAGCCGCACAAAGCGCTGCAACGCCCTTTTGCGATCGGCGTCATCGATCCCCGGTCCTCGGTCGGCAATCACAAGGCGAGCCGCCAATCCAACGCGGTCCACAGTCACCTCAATTATATTGCTAAGTTTTTGCGCCGCATCAGTAGATTTTTTGCCGTTGTCAGAGCCCGCACGAGATCCTGTACCAGATGCGGAATATTTGATCGCATTATCGATCAGATTTGCGAGGGCTTGCCCTATTAATTGCCGATTGGCGTTGACATAAAGATCCTGCCCAAGCCGAACCTTGAGTGTAAACCCTTTCTCCTCAGCGGCCGGCTCATATAGCTCACCCACATCGCGCGCCACGCCGTTAAGGTCGACGAGTTCCATATCGTGAACCCGGTCACCAGCTTCCAGGCGCGCAATCGACAATAAAGCGTTGAAGGTTTTGATCAGCTCATCAGCCTGTTCAATAACACCCTCCAGCCCGCCGCGATAAGTCCCCTCATTCTGTGTGTCGCGCAAAGCAGCTTCGGCCCGATTGCGCAGCCGGTTCAGCGGGGTTTTAAGATCATGGGCAATGTTATCGGAGACCTCTAGCAGGCCCGCCATCAGTTGCTCGATGCGCTCCAGCATGGCGTTAAGGCTATAAGCCAACCGGTCCAGCTCGTCGCCGCTGCCGTTGAGCTTAATGCGTTCCGATAAATCCCCCTCCATGATACGCCGAGAC
>JAJRRE010000368.1 GCA_024279745.1 Alphaproteobacteria bacterium | reverse complement strand
GGTCAGCTATAAGGGCGAATGGCTCATACCGGTTCTGGTTGATTACCCGGAAGAAAAATTTGGCGGTTTTCTCGCCGTGACCGATTATAAAGACCCGGTCAATCTCAAGGAAATCAACGCCAATGGCTGGATGATCTGGCCACCGATCCGCTATTCGTACTCTACCATCAACCGCGATTACCCCGGCCGTCCCGGCCCCGACAATCTATGTATCGGCTTCCCCTCACCGCCGCCTTGGTCGGTTAAGAACGAGTATTGCAAAACCGAAACGGATAAGCTCAAACGCTTCAGCGCGCTTGGCAACCGCAACTGGCTCGGCACCGACGCCAACGGCCGTGATGTGGTCGCGCGGATCATTTACGGCTTTCGCATTTCAGTTTTATTCGGCCTGCTGTTGACCATTTTTTCGTCTATAATCGGCGTGACAGCCGGCGCGATCCAAGGCTATTTCGGCGGCAAGGTCGACCTTGTATTCCAGCGCTTTTTGGAGATCTGGTCATCAATCCCATCGCTTTATGTGCTGATTATTGTCTCATCCGTTTTGGTGCCCGGTTTCTGGACGCTGCTTAGTGTGTTGCTTTTGTTTAACTGGGTGTCGCTCGTCGGCGTTGTGCGCGCGGAGTTTTTGCGTGGCCGAAACTTTGAGTATATCACCGCCGCCAAAGCCCTCGGGCTAAGTGACCCCAAGATCATGTATAAACATCTTCTGCCCAATGCCATGGTTGCCACACTCACCTTTCTGCCATTCCAATTGTCTGGCTCCATCACCGCCCTGACCGCGCTCGACTTTCTTGGCCTCGGCCTGCCCAGCGGCGATCCGTCGTTGGGCGAATTATTGCGCCAGGGCAAGGACAACCCGGCGGCACCCTGGCTTGGTATTTCATCATTTTTGTCGATTGCGGTTTTGCTCAGCTTGCTCATCTTTGTAGGCGAGGCTGTGCGCGATGCACTCGACCCCAGAAAGACGTTCAAATGAGCGAAACATCCCAGGCTAAAGAGCAGGCCCAAAGGCAAACCATGATTGAGCGCCCCTCGCCAACAGCCACGAGCAAGCGCGCGCAAACACTGATATCGGTGCGCAATCTTTCAGTTGAGTTTCGCTCCGGCGATCAGACCATGCGCGCCGTCGACGGCGTATCCTTCAACATCGGCACCGGCGAAACGGTTGCAATTGTCGGCGAATCCGGCTCGGGCAAAACCGTGTCGGCGCTATCGATCCTGCGCCTGCTGCCAGGCTCGGCATCTTTCCCTTCCGGCGAGATCTATTTTCAGGGCAAGGATCTGCTGCGCGCGCGTGAAAGCGATATGCGCGAGATTCGCGGCGACAAAATCTCGATCATATTTCAAGAGCCGATGACATCGCTCAACCCGTTGCACACGATTGAGAAACAGATCGGCGAGGTGTTGCAACTGCACCGGGGGCTTGATGAAGCTGCCTGCCGCGAGCGCGTTCTGGAGTTGATGCAAAAGGTTGGCATTCACGATGCCAAAAAACGTCTTGGCGCCTATCCGCATCAGTTGTCTGGCGGTCAGCGGCAGCGGGTGATGATTGCGCTGGCGTTGGCGAATGAGCCTGATTTGTTGATCGCCGACGAGCCGACAACAGCGCTCGACGTCACCATTCAGGCCCAAATCCTGGAGCTGCTCCGCGATCTGCAAAAAGAAATGCATATGGCCATGCTTCTCATCACCCATGATCTGGGCATTGTGCATAAAATGGCCGACCGAGTTTATGTGATGAATGGCGGCAAAGTACTGGAAGAGGGCAATGCCGCCGATGTTTTTGCCAATCCGCAACATGCCTATACGCGCCATCTGCTGGAATCGGAACCCAAAGGCACACCGCCGAAGGGCGATGATACAGCACCGGTGGTGATTGAGACGAGCAATCTGAAAGTCTGGTTTCCGATCAAGCGCGGCCTGCTGAAGCGCACCGTCGATCATGTCAAGGCGGTCGACGGGTTATCGTTGAAACTACGCGCCGGGCAGACCCTTGGGGTCGTCGGCGAATCAGGATCCGGCAAAACGACGCTTGGACTGGCGCTGCTGCGGCTAATCTCGTCTGACGGCCCGATTACTTATCTGGGAAATCGCATCGATGCCAATAGCTGGAAACAAATGCGCCCCTTGCGCAAACAGATGCAAATCGTGTTTCAAGACCCCTTCGGCTCCTTGTCGCCGCGCCTTTCCGTCAGCCAGATTGTTGAAGAAGGTCTGACCATTCAAAACCCGGAGCTAGACTATGACGAGCGGCGCAGCCGGGTGGCCATTGCACTTGGCGAGGTTGGGCTCGATGCCGATGCACAAGACCGTTATCCGCATGAGTTTTCCGGCGGTCAGCGCCAACGCATAGCTGTTGCTCGCGCCATGATCTTGGAGCCCAAATTTATCATGCTGGACGAGCCGACAAGCGCGCTGGATATGTCGGTGCAGGCGCAAATCGTCGATCTATTGCGCGATCTTCAAAAAAAGCGCGATCTGGCTTATTTGTTCATCAGCCATGACCTCAAAGTCGTACGGGCGCTTTGCAATTATGTCATTGTCATGCGCGCCGGCAAGGTTGTCGAAGAAGGCCCCGCCGACGATATTTTTGACCGCCCACAAAATGATTATACCAAGGCGCTGTTATCTGCCGCATTCGACCTTGCTGTCGACCGCTCGCACGCCCGCGACCTGGCCACCTGATGGGTTTGCGACCATATCGAATAAGAAGGGCGAGCCAAAGATCCCTCTTTAGCGCAGGCTCCCTCGATCAAAACTTTGCGACCAAATAGCGCCCGCCAAATCCCGGTTTCGCCGCCAACATCAATCGCGGTTTTCATACCGGCAAGGAGATCAACATGGCATTACTGGTTGTCGGCGAAGGGACGCAAGACTATCCCGGTGCCATCGCAAAACACAGCGCCCAAACACTCGGCACGACTTTGGATGTGCGCCAATGGCCAGATTTGGGACCGCTCAAAGACATCCGTTATGTTCTGGCGTGGCAGCCCCCGCCCGGTTTACTCGCCAGCCTGCCAAATTTGGAATTGATTATCTCCAGCGGCGCCGGGATCGATCATCTGTTGTCCGACCCCGATCTGCCGCAAGTTCCATTAGTGCGTTTTGTCGATCCGGATTTAACAAAACGCATGTGCGATTATGTT
>JAJRRE010000367.1 GCA_024279745.1 Alphaproteobacteria bacterium | reverse complement strand
TTCTGGGTTCTGGGTTCCGGATTCTGGGTGATGAGGTGAGACGTTAGGCTAGGCGAGTATTATTTGAGCCTTAAATCAAGGTACTGCTTGCCATGGCTGCCGTCAGGGGCCAAAGTTTCAAACAATTTGAGGCCAATTGCTTTTGTAGGGTTGGGATATGTTGAGCCGAACCCTATCTTGTAACGCCGGACAAAATTTTGAGTAACCTGGATCGTAGTAAATCAGGATGACGCGGATTCCATGCAAAATACTATCGCTGTAATGAACACCAAAGGTGGTGTTGGCAAATCTACAATCGTTATGGCATTGGCCGAAACCTTGTCGGCACTGCATGATAAGTCTGTTTTGGTAATCGATTCAGACACGCAGGCCAGCGTCAGCTCGATGTTCATGACCACGACGTCATTGCATAAATTGCAAACTGACGGCCTGACCATTGTCGATTTTTTAGTCGCCACTGTACTCAATGCTGAAGAAGCCGATTGGCGAAAATTTGTGGTCTCCAATGTTGGCGATGTCGATGATGCTCGTTCAATCTACGTCATGCCCAGCGATATGCAGCTCACTTTGTTTGAGCGCGAAGTTTCTAAAGAAGCGCTGCATGGACGGTTGCGCGGTGCCATCCGCGCATTGCTCGCCGACGTACGCTCGATGTTCGATATTGTATTGATTGATTGCCCGCCGGGCCTGTCAATCTTAACAGAATCTTGGCTGCGTGAAGCCGATTGGCATATCTCGCCAATGAAGCCCGACTATGTGTCTAGTTGCGGGCTCGAAGTTCTGCGCCGGTTTAAGGCGCTCAATCCTGAAATGGGTTTTGCGACTAATCTGGGCGTTGTGATCAATATGAAGGATGAATTTTCGGCGATGGATAACGAGTATCATCGCTGGTTGATGGAGAACGGCGATAATCGTTGTTTCTCGCGCGCGGTTCCGCGTGTAACCGCGCTTCAACATGCGGCGCAGTTCCAGCAGCTGGAGCGGTCCTTTCAGGCAAAATATCCAGGCGATGCCGGCGGCTCTGTCAAGGAGTTGGCAGTGGAAATGCTCAACCGGCTGGAAGCATCGCGGGCCGCAGCGCTGGCAAGCGGCGCCGCCTTGCCGGTAGCCCAGCATGGCGTTTCTTCTTAAAGGGACAAGTTCCGGCGCCGGCTCTGTTTGCCAACCGGCTCAATTCGTCAACCCGCCCAAGTCGTCAACAAGCAAGCGGGGGAGCAAGCCAGGGCAAAAGCCGGGACAATGCCGGATTGGGGCTGGCCGGATTGGGGCTAGAATGAGAAGTGGCGCACCAGATAGGCGGCGCTATCGACATGCCAGCCGGTTTTAGCCGACAGCCGACCTGTAATTGCCGACCAAATTTTTAAAATGTTGGTTTTGTGAGAAGAAAAACTGGAGCGGGCGATGAGATTCGAACTCACGACCCTCACGTTGGCAACGTGATGCTCTACCCCTGAGCTACGCCCGCATCCATTTATTTCGCATTTGTTCTGCCGCGCGATGCCAGCCAGAAGATCAGCGAAAATGAGGTGAACCGGCGGTTGCATCAAAGACGATCAATTCGCCGGCTCGGCTCGTCTTATGACGCAAAGTTTTGGTCTTGGCAATAGCCTTCATAGCCAAAGTTGGTCACGTGCGGCGATCAGTTCAAATATCCTGAAAATGAGACTAAAACAACGGGATCTAATTAAATCATCGCCTGCATGAGATACGCCTGCGCCCGCACCAATGCCAACGTTAATGTCCGCCGGCTTGCAGGCTTAAAACCTGTGCGGTCTTAGAGCCTGATCGTTTCATACGGAAATTCTCCCGCCTTCCCCGCCGGCTTACCCACTCGCGCGTCATTCAGGTTGGAATTTCACGCGCAAGAATTGCAAATTTTGGCTGGTAATAGTAGTTAGATTTTGCCGGGCATTTTGTGCAAAATTAGCAAAAGTTTCAGCGCATCGGGTCTGCTACATGCGGTTCATTGTCACTCAAAGCCGTATTCCACCTCGCAAGACAAAGGAGCTTAGGCAATGTCAGCCACCCGCCAGGACTTGTTCGATCGATTGGCAGAGTTGGAAATCGAGACCCAAACAACTGAGCATTCGGCTGTGTTTACAGTTGAGGAAAGCAGTGCATTGGAGCAGGATTTACCCGGTGGGCACACTAAGAATCTTTTTCTAAAGTGCAAAAAAGGACAATTATACTTATTGGTTGCTTTGAATAATGCACTTATTCCTTTGAAGACAGCTCATAAATTACTTGATTCGGGGAGGTTAAGCTTCGGCAAGCCGAATTTACTGTTGGAAGTTCTTGGCGTCACACCAGGATCGGTGACGCCGTTCTCGTTAATTAATGATATCGAAACGCGGGTTACTGTGGTCCTTGATGCGCCAATGATGGCCTATGAGCGGCTGAATTTCCATCCGTTGATGAATACGGCGACAACCAACATAGCGGCTGATGATCTGTTGAAATTTATTCGCTCCTGTGGTCACCATCCCCATGTGTTACAAGTCAGCAATGGGCTGCCGGCTAAGGAGTGAGTTTGCGTCGCAGGCGGATCTTTTCTCCCTCATTGCGGAAGTGGCAATTGTCTGTCCTGCTGCTAGCCGGCGGTGATGGTTGCCCGACAGGTAAAGGGTAACGACTTGAATTATAGCGGCCCTAAGATGGTCCGAACAAGATATATGCGCTGTGTAAAGCATTGACGTGTAACAGCGACAAGACTAACGGAAAACAGCTGCGCCGGTATGGCCAGCCCAGGAGAATTATACCAAATGACAAGCGCAGATCATGCGACCGATGGGTTGATCGCAAGTGGTGGAAATGCGGACCTGATCAAGGACACCAGCACAGCAACATTCATGCAAGACGTTGTTGAAGCATCGAAAGACGCGGTTGTGTTGGTGGATTTCTGGGCGCCGTGGTGCGGGCCATGCAAGCAATTGACACCGGCATTGGAAAAAGCCGTGAAAGCGGCGGGCGGCTCCGTTCGGCTGGTGAAAATGAATATCGATGACCACCCGACCATTCCCGGTCAGATGGGCGTGCAATCCATTCCCACAGTTTACGCCTTCAAGGACGGTAAGCCGATTGATGGATTTCAAGGCGCGCAAACCGAAAGCCAGATCAAGGAGTTTATCGATAAAGTGGCGGGCGGCGATTCTGAAGCCGAATTAGAGCAAATCATCGCTTCCGCCAAAGAGAGCTTCGAGGCTGGAGATGTGCCTGGCGCCGCCAGCATCTTTGGCGCCTTGTTGCAGCAAAATCCGCAATGCACACCGGCGCTGGCCGGATTGGCAAAATGCTATCTACAAACCGATGACCTGGAACGCGCTGAACAGACTATTGCGCTGGTTCCCCCCGATGAGCAAACAAATGCTGATGTTGCCAGCGTACGCGCCGCGATCGAACTGGCCAAGCAGGCCGGGGATGCGGGGGATTTGCCGGAGTTGGAAAGCAAAGTCGCCGCCAACCCGGGCGATTATCAATCGCGCTTTGATCTGGCAATTGCTATGGCCGCATCTAATAATCATGCCGGCGCCGTTGATCAGTTAATAGAAATCATGCAGCGGGACAGAAACTGGAATGAAGAAGCGGCACGCAAGCAATTGTTGCAATTCTTTGAAGCCTGGGGGAATACCGATCCCGATACGATTTCCGGGCGGCGTCAGCTATCTTCCTTGTTATTCTCTTAAAATCCGTTATGGGGCGTCCAAACTTGTCCTTTGCATAATATGAAGTATGAAGGTTGAGCGCCCGCGTGATAATATCAAGTTTTAAGGATTTGTGATGTTTTCGGAACGTTATTGCCAGCCTTCCGACCTGCCTGGACAATTGGCGGTATTCCCACTGCGTGGCGCGATATTGCTGCCTCGCGCGACCTTGCCGATTAATGTGTTTGAACCGCGCTATTTGTCGATGCTGGATGATGTGATTTCCGGCGACCGGCTGCTTGGCGTGGTTCAGCCCGGGCGCGGTAGCGATCCAGAAGACGATATAGAATCGCCAACCGGTGCCGATGTGGAAATTCGCCAGGTAGGCGGCGTCGGCCGCGTGACCGCATTTCAAGAAACCGACGATGGGCGGCTGCTGGTGACACTAACGGGAATTTCACGTTTTAAGATCACCGATGAAACGGTAAGCGGCCAGCCCTACCGCATTTGCTCTGTTGATTTTGAGCCGTACTCGGGCGATTTTGAGCAAGGGTTGGGGGAGCAGGATGTTGACCGCGTTACGTTTTTGTCGGTGCTGAAGACCTATTTGGAACCCCATCAATTGGAAACTGACTGGAATGCCATTTCCAAAGCCTCGACAGAATTTCTTGTCAACTCGTTGTCGGTCGTCAGCCCTTACGGTGAAGAAGAAAAGCAGGCGCTATTGGAAGCGGTTGATTTGAAATCGCGTGCCGATATTCTGGTTGCGCTGGCGCAGATGGAGTTGGCTGGCGGCGACGGCAATACCGGGACCGGCACGACGCT
>JAJRRE010000366.1 GCA_024279745.1 Alphaproteobacteria bacterium | reverse complement strand
CCTGCACCTGCACCTGCACCTGCATTTTTGATTGTTGCCCCAGTATCCGCCATCTCAAACCGCCATTTCTTAATCTGTCAGCCTGCTGAGCCGCAAGTATCGCTCCAATCAACCTGCCGCTACAATGGCCGTCGCCGCGTCCATCATTAGATTAGTGTCGACCATAAACCTTTGGCCAGCGTCAAGCGTCTATATCAATAGTTTTGCGCCGATGAGCAAGCCGGACCTTGGACCAATTGGGTTGGCGAACAGGGTTGGGAGTCCGGCAGAGCATCAGAACCGACATTTGCCCAAAAGCGGCACCAACCATTTTTCGGCTGATCCTGGTGAAGAGAGGGGGGAGCCATCCACAAGCGGGGGTGATATCCGCGCATTAATCGCCTATATTTGGCCGATGATTGAAAATGGCGAACAAAATGATCTGGTGGCACTGCTTAACTGGTATCATGATATGGGGGCTGATGCGGTCCTGGGCGACACTCCGATAAACTGGTTGTCGCGCGGCGAAAGCGCTCCAGGGTCTGCGATTCGCCGCTCAATTCGTGCGCGCCAACAAGGTGCCGCCGCTCAGCTTGCCCCCCATGACGCCATTGCAGCGGCCCCCGGCCCTCTTGCATCTGCTCCTCCAGCGGCAGCTGGCCCACAACCACCGCGCCGCGCCCATCGTGAGCAAACACGCCCCACTCCAGCGCCAACTCCAGTGCCAGCGCCAGCACGCCGGTTCCCCACAAAGGCGCCCGACGAGGCCGTTTTGCAGGCTAGCAAAGAAGCGCGCGCGGCGGCAGATCTACCGCAATTGCAGGACATACTTGGCAAATTCGAGGGCTGCGGCCTGAAGGCAACCGCCAAGAATTTATGCTTTTTCCGGGGTGCCGAAACCGCGAGAGTTATGGTAATTGGCGAAGCACCGGGGCGCGATGAAGATTTAGCCGGCAAACCATTTGTCGGCCGCGCCGGCCAATTATTGGATAAAATGCTGGCGGCGATCGATTTAACCGAAGCCAATTGCCATATTACCAATATTGTTTATTGGCGCCCGCCGGGAAACCGCACACCAACACCGCAGGAAGCCTTAGTTTGCCGCCCGTTTTTGCGGCGCCAAATAGAATTGGTAAATCCTGAAATAATATTATTGCTCGGCGGTGCAGCGGCAAAAAACATTTTAAATGCCAGCGAGGGAATTATGCGCCTGCGCGGGAAATGGCGCCAACTGGATCGGGACGATGCATCCAGCCCGCCCATCAATACGTCCGACAAGGCTCCCAAGGTAGAAGGTATAAAGGCTCTGGCGACGTTGCATCCGGCCTATCTTTTACGCACACCGGCTGCCAAACGCCTCGCCTGGCGCGATCTATTAATGATAAAAGAAAAGATGGAATAACTGTTTCTTCTTCGAGACTCCGTAATTAGCAGGTCTTATTGCAGATAATGAATAAAATTCTCAGTATTTTTTTAAGCGCAAAACAAGACAACTCAATTATATTTTTAATTCAATATTCAATCACATGTTGCCGCATGTGTTACAGCCGAGGGTCGCAGTCTGTGAATAAGCAGTTAATATATCATCGTCCGGCGAAAGTTGCCTGTTTGCGGGTAAGCGGCCCTTATTGCACTTCTGTCCCGACAGCCTGGGGGGCCATGCGCTCCTGGGCACTGGACCGCAAGCTTTATGCGAAAGTCAAACGCGCCTTTGGCATGTCCCTCGACGATCCCTCAATGACCGATGAGCGCGACATTCGCTACATCGCTTGTCTGGAGTTTTATCCCGATGCGGTCGGGTGCAGACATTCGGACCGCGCCCGCGCCATCTTTGAAAAAACAATTCCAGGCGGCGTCTACGCAACATTTGCCCATGAGGGCGACCATGTTGGAATCGGCAAGAAGTTTTCCCAAATCCGACGCGAATGGATAGCAAAAGCGCATTTGGCAATTGATATCGAGAGGCCCTTTTTGGAAATCTACAACACGGCTGGCCGCAAGACCGACAGCGCCAATTACAGCGCCACATTAGCCGTTCCGGTCATGACACCCGATTGCCGGCCAATCGAATTGAATGAAAAACAACGCGAAGACGTCGCTTGACGTTCCGGGTCAATTCAGGGTCTCATCTAAATTCAATTGTTGCCGCCTATATAATTTGGGACGGTTAATCTGGTGCTTGCAGCTTGTTTTGACATTGCGCAAGGCCAAGCCCCGTATTATCTTTTTGTATGCGTGCCGCTGAACCAATAAGCCATCGTATCACTGTGCCATTGTGTCATTGTGCCCGATCTATGCGCGCCCCACTGGCAGCGTGATTGACCCAGGCGGCCCGCAGTACGCCCAAACGCCTTTAGCCAGATGAGAACCATAGCCATGTCCCGGATCGATGAAAGCTTAACCTTCATTGCCATTAATATTGCTGTAATGACGGTCTCCAACACGCGCCAGTTGAGCGATGACAAATCCGGCGATACGCTGGTTAAACTGCTGCAGGCCAGCGGCCATAAACTGGCCGATCGTGCCATCGTCAAAGATGATATCGGCGCCATTCGTGCGCAAGTCCAGAACTGGATCGACACGCCCAATATCGACGTTGTGCTCACCACCGGCGGTACCGGCTTTACCGGCCATGACGTGACACCCGAAGCCATTCAGCCGCTGTTTGAAAAGGAAATCGATGGCTTCTCGACCATCTTTCATATGATATCCTTCGACAAAATCGGCACATCGACAATCCAATCACGGGCTTGCGCAGGACTATCACACGGAACGTATATCTTCTGTCTGCCCGGCTCACCTGGCGCCTGCAAAGATGCATGGAACGGTATTTTGCAGTGGCAACTGGATTTGCGCCATCGGCCGTGCAATTTCATTGAGATCATGCCGCGTCTGGAAGAACATCGGCGCGGCAGCGGGAGCACCAACGGATAAATTTCTAAATCACGTTGTCCGTCAGAAGCGATGCTTGATAAATTTCCTGACAAGACCGATGTTTTATGATTGCTGACGAGCTGCGGTGCGCTGCAATGCTACCAATTCTCGGGTTGCATTGGCGTTATCGAATACGGCACGAGCAAACTGCGCCAGAAAGATCTGCACCATTCCTCCCAGAATAGAAAAGGCGGAAACCGTTAGAATGGAAGTAAGCCCGTTGGGCCCGCGTAGCAGTGTCGAGAAGATGTTAAGTGGCATAAGACCGGGAGCAAACACAGCGGTGGTCCCGGCTAAAAGAAAGACGATCCCACCAATTAAAGCCAGCCAACCAAAGAAGCCGAAAAGATATGTGACCGCCCGCCCGATCCGATAGTGGTCCTTACCCGGCTGCACCGAATCTTGGCTTGGCCTTGCGTGCAACTTTGATTTTACGTGTGCCTGGGATTTTCCGTGTGACTGAGATTTCACATTTGATTGTGATTTTGCGTATGCCTGTGATTGCAGCTGGGAAGATGTGGCCGCTGATCCAGATTGATGGCTGATAACCTGACTTTGAACATTTTGCGGGTTTGCCCCCCGGCCATTGGTTGGCGCCGGCCCTGCAAATGGGGAAGCGTCGTCCGCAATCAAAACCGACGGGTCGGTGGCGGCTCGTATGCCTGTATCTACGGCTGTGCCGCCCGCAGAAGTGCCATTAGCGGCAGCCTTACCGTTCACGGCCGCGCCATTGACGGGTGTGTTGCCAGGACGCGCTCCATGCGGCGACGAAGATGCGGGAGCTGCGTTAGCGGGCGGCTGCTCATGATTTCGCCCTTGAACGGGATGTGCCGGGTCGCCAGCCTGGGCTTGTACCGCCGCTGCCGCCACAGCTGCGGACGGGGGAGCGGTCACGCCGCTATGTGCCTGCGCCTGATTTTGCGCGGCACTGTCGCCAGCGGGATTGGCTGGCCTGCGTCCATTGGGAGGTTGCGTGAAGTCGCTTTGCTCGCTCACGGAACTGAGTTGCGGCCCCAGCAAACGCGACAACCCATCATGAGCGCTCACTGCCTCAGGACTTTGCGGATGCTGCTCGGCAATATGCCGATAAAATTGCACAGCATAGTCGCGGTTACCGCTTGCCTCCGCCTGTTGGGCAGCCTCTAAAACTTTTGCAGCCGAAAACTGCGAGCTTTGCGCCATTGATCCTAGGCCTTACTCATTATTACTCAGAACATTTGCTTTCCGTCATGTAATTAAAACAGATATCGTCTTTGTTTGCACTGCTGTTTTTTAAAGATTGATTTGGATAACAGTCATTCCCGTTCGGGCTAACTGTCTTTTCGGCCATTGAACGCCGTT
>JAJRRE010000365.1 GCA_024279745.1 Alphaproteobacteria bacterium | reverse complement strand
TGTTTTGGTCAGACAATTGAACGGCGCAAGAAGTTAGAGTTGTGAAAGATAAGACAGTCCTAAAGTCGCCGCGAATGCAAACTGATCGGCAGCAACTAACTTGCCCTGAAGATGTCCGATTCGCACGGCGAATACCAGAAATAGTGGGGTGTATGTCGCACTGACGCTATATGTGGGAATACCGCGAACAGGTTGTGCACGGTCTGTGGATAAGCTGGGGAGGCTGGAAGCGGTGCAGCGCCTAAAACCTCGGCAGTTGCGGTGGTTGGGCCGGGGCAAGACAAAAGTTTCGTTCAAGGAGAAATAATTTTGCCAGCTTCGCAAATTGAGCCCGCCGCGAATTGAGCGTTGTTATCTGTGGCCCATCTGCATCAATTGAGCATCGAGAAATTTGATCCGCGCAGTGGACTATAGCAGGCGCCAATGCGATAAACTGAGGAGCGGGAGATTTGGCTACACTGTCGGCGGCACTGCAAGACCAAATTGGTTCAAGTGACTCCCTCAAAATATTGCAATAAAGCGCGGACTGAATTATGGGAATTTTTAGCGAAATCTTTAGTTGGTGGGGTGGCAACACCTGGAGCAACCGCATTTATACAGGGCTGCGCGGGCGCCAGGTGGGCACCGACGACATGGGCAATTGCTATTATGAGCAGTCGAAAGGCGTTGGTCCGGTCGGCAAACCGCGGCGCTGGGTGATTTACAAGGATCTGGCCGAGGCCTCATTTATCCCGCCAGGCTGGCACGGCTGGATGCATTACACGACCGATGTCCCACCAACGGATGACGCGGCGAGCCACCAGGCACATTCGTGGGAACAGCCTCATCGGCCTAATATGACGGGAACGTCGCAGGCCTATCGTCCCGCCGGTAGTGTGTTGGCGCCGGAACAGGGGGGCGGCAAGGCGCCGGGCAATCAAAATGTCGGCGACTATCAATCATGGAAACCCGACTAGGGAAACCCAACCTGGGAAACCCAACTTGGGCGAGTGCACCGCGCCGCTACAATTGATGGTTGCGCGGTAGGCGCATTGCACACAGACCGCAAACGGCACAAAATGTGTCGCAGGGTGAGAATCACAGTAACCATGCTCCCTTGAGTGTAAGGTAGGCTGGAGGCTGAGGCTGGATGCGGTGAAGCCGCCGTGAAACACGCCTCTTGGGAAACGCGCCTCTATAGCGCCAAGTTTTTAGCGCATTCAAACGATTGTCCTGCTGAAGCGGTTTTTGCGGAGCGGGCCGGGTATCAGGTAATAATCTTCTAGGCGGCATGACAAACGGCAATATGAAACAAAGCACAAACGTTTTAACCATCGGCTTAGCCGCCCTGGCGATTTATATTCTAACGTTAGGCGCGCAACGGCCGCTTCATGCCGAGCCGCTCGAAAACCCGGTTGCCGTTTTTGCAGCCCTGGACAAAGTCACGGCCAGGATCTCCAAATTAGAAGTCCCGCTGAATGAAACCGTGAGATTTGGCGCCCTGCAAATCACGCCGCGCATATGCTATTCGCGCCGGCCGACGGAAAAGCCAAAGACGACTTCTTTTGTCGAAGTCACTGAAACCTTGCTCAACGGCGAGTCTAAAAAACTGTTCACTGGCTGGATGTTTGCCGAAAGTCCCGGCCTTAACGCGGTTGAGCATCCGGTGTTCGATGTTTGGCTGACGGGCTGTGTTGACCCGACACGGGCGGTTAATGCCAATCTTGCGGCGCAGAACGATACGCAAAAAGCCCGGCCCAGAAAAAAGCGGCGGCGTAAGCTGCGGCGACGTAGACGCCGCATTCGCCAATAACAATCGCGCTGTGCCGTTGGCCCCTGGCACAAATCATCTTGGCCAAATGGCTTTGTTTGAGGCGGGCAGGCGCTAAAGCGTCCGGTGGTCTTTAATGATGTCGGTGATCAGTTGCGCGGGGGTGTCGACCGCAAGCTTGTGAAATTCCGCTTCGATCGGTAATGCTTTTTCCAGCAGAACATGAAAGTCTTTGCGCTCAACCTCAACGGTGCCGAATTGGCGCAGATGTTCGGTTACAAACTGGGTGTCGAGCAGCTGATAGCCGCCACTAATCAGCCGCGCGATCAAATAGACCATGGCAATCTTTGAGGCATCGCGCATGGTGGAAAACATACTCTCACCGAAAAATGCCCCGCCAAGGGCAACGCCGTAAAGGCCGCCGACCAGTTTTTCCTCGTGCCAGACCTCGACTGTATGGCAATAGCCCAATTCATACAGATCGCGATAAAGATTGCGGATGCGTTCATTGATCCAGGTTGAGCGCCGCCCGGGACGCGAAGCGGCACAGCCGTCAAGTACACCGTCATAATCATTGTCAACGCGAACATCAAAAGCGCTGGAGCGAATGGAACGCGCAAGACGGCGCGGGATGTGGACTTTGTTCAACGGGACAATACCGCGATGTTCTGGCTCGATCCAATAAAGGGTCGTGTCTTCGGCGCTCTCAGCCATAGGAAAGATACCGCAGCTGTAGGCTTTGATCAGCACCTGGGCGGTTATATCCGTGGCAATGTCGTCCCGTGATGTCATGGAGTTCCTGCGATGACTGTTGGACGCCAATTAGGACAAAAAGGGTCTCGCAATAGTAGGAGTTGCTGTTTGCGATACCTTTTTTGACCCGGTTTTCCCGCCGGCAGCGCACTACTTAAAGGCACCGGTCTGGCATTCAACTGGACGTCAAAAGTGTGGTTTACGCGGCAGAATACGCCCAAAAGGTATGCCCATGCAAATAACAGGGGGAGCAGCTGCCAAGATTGCGCAAGACTTATTGTTCAGCGTCGAGGAATTTTTCCAGCCAGTGAATATCGTATTGCCCATTGGCAATGTCCGGTTCCTGCAGCAGCTCAGAAAACAACGGGATTGTCGTATCGATCCCGTCGATCACAAACTCCGATAAAGCGCGCCGCAACCGCATCATACATTCGGTGCGGGTTTTGCCATGCACAATCAGCTTGCCGATCAGACTGTCGTAATTGGGCGGTATGCGGTAGCCTTGATAAACGCCTGAATCCACCCGCACGCCAAGTCCGCCAGGGGGATGCCAATAAGTGATGCGGCCTGGAGACGGGGCAAAGGTGCGCGGGTTTTCGGCATTTATCCGGCACTCGATCGCATGGCCGTTAATCTCAATATCTTCCTGGCGTACCGAGAGCGGCGCCCCCGATGCAATACGGATCTGTTCAATCACCAGATCGATGCCGGTGATCATTTCCGTCACCGGATGCTCAACCTGCAGCCGGGTATTCATTTCAATAAAATAAAACTCGCCATCTTCGTATAAGAACTCAACCGTGCCGGCGCCGCGATATTTGAGCTTCTGCATGGCCTCGGCTACGGTCTTGCCGATCTTGGCCCGGGCGGCGGCATTGAGTGCCGGCGAGGGGGCTTCTTCAAACACCTTTTGGTGCCGCCGTTGCAACGAGCAATCGCGTTCATTGAGATGAATGGCATTACCCCGGCCATCGCCAAAGACCTGAATTTCGATATGGCGCGGCTTGGTAAGATATTTTTCCAAATAGACCGCATCATCGCCAAAGGCCGCCTTGGCTTCAGCCTTGGCGGTGGCAACAGCGTTTTTTAGATCGGCAGCGGTTTTGGCCAGTTTCATGCCGCGCCCGCCGCCGCCAGATGCGGCTTTAACGAGGACAGGAAAGCCCATTTCCTTCGCCACCCGTGCAGCTTCGGCTTCAGATTTTATCTCTCCGTCTGACCCCGGCACGACCGGAATGCCCAGTTTGATCGCGGTTTCTTTGGCCTGGATTTTATCGCCCATAATTTTGATATGGTCTGAAGTCGGGCCGATAAAGGTAATATGGTGCTGTTCCAGGATCTCGGCGAAGCGCGCATTTTCCGACAAAAAACCATAGCCGGGATGAACCGCATCGGCGCCGGTGATCTCGCAGGCGGCGAGCAGGCGCGGCACATTGAGATAGCTTTCATTGGCGGGCGGCGGACCAATGCAGACGCTCTCATCGGCCAGACGCACATGCATGGCATCGGCGTCGGCGGTGGAATGAACGGCCACGGTGGCGATGCCCAATTCCTTGCACGCGCGCTGAATTCTAAGGGCGATCTCGCCGCGATTGGCAATTAGTACCTTGTCGAACATGAGCGGACATCAGGCCTTTAACAACAAAAGGGAAGGGATCAATGATCGGTAAGCAATGCGGATGGTCGGGTATATTCGTGCTTACACGAAGCACAACGACAGTGAAACAAAATGAATGCACGAACCCGCGCAACGCACCGACCGCGAAAGTTTACTCGACCACGACTAACGGCTCGCCATATTCTACCGGCTGTTCGTTCTCAACCAGGACGGCAATCACTGTTCCTGATTTTGGCGAAGGAATTTGGTTCATGGTTTTCATGGCCTCAATGATCAGCAAGGTATCGCCTTCCTTGACCGTCTGGCCGACCTCGATGAATTTGGGCTCTTTGGGATCAGACGCCAGATAAATCGTACCGACCATGGGGGAGGTTACCGCATTAGGATTATTGGGAATCTCGCTCGTTGCAGCAGGCAGTTGGGCGGCGGCGGGCGCGGCGGCACTAGCAGCGGGGGCGGCGACGGCGGCCGGCAAGTTGCGCGCAACGCGCAATTTCAAGCCATGTTGTTCAATTTCGATTTCGCTCAGGCCGGTCTCATTCAATAGCTCGGCCAGTTCGCGAATGACTTCTTTTTCAACGCGTGTTTTGTCTTTGTGGTCCTTGCCCATGGAAGTCCTTCTACCCTGTCCTAGCAAATTCAAATTCGGTGTTAATTCGGGCCCGTTATTGGGGGACCGGTTGCGCAGCATATTTGTTATCGCGTATTTTTGCCGCCGAATGCCCCCGTTGTCGAGTGTCGACGTGGTTAAGTCAAGTATCGCCGGGCGAAGTCGTTGGAAAACAGGATTTTCTTGGGTCGCATGAGACAATCCATATCAGTTTTCCCAACTGTAAAAGGCCACATATAGAGTTTAAACGGCGGCATGTCATGAAGCCAGACTATAGCCAAGTCAACTATGGAAGTCCTGATTTATCTATTATACTCAGTGTGATAGCGGCCCACCTAATAAGTAGTACCATCGCCGCAAATTGCCGGCAGGACAGCTCTTTGCTACTATTTCAGCGTATAACAGGATAACGCAGCATATTCCGGCAGATCTAGATGGGCACCAGTGTCTGGGCACCGCAAACAAGAGCTCTATTAAAAGGGCGGGCTCAAGATGATGATTGCGGATTTAGGATATCCGACATGGCGCTCAGGGCCAAGCGATAGCCCGTCGCACCAAAGCCGCAAATCACGCCATTAGCCACCGGTGCAATATAGGAGTGATGACGGAACGGCTCGCGCGCAAACACATTCGACAAATGTAACTCGATTACGGGGAGTTCGGCTGCACTCAGCGCATCCGCTATGGCAATTGAAGTGTGGGTATAAGCGCCGGCATTGAGAATAATCCCGGCGCCATCGTTGCGCGCTTGGTGAATCCAGTCGATCAATTGGCCTTCAGCGTTGGATTGGTGGAATGCCGTGCTCAGCCCCAATGATTGCGCATGAGTTTCGCTCAGTTTGGCGATGTCATCCAAAGTCTGCGAGCCATAAATTTCCGGCTCACGTGTGCCCAGCAGATTGAGGTTGGGCCCGTTTAGAATGTAGATTGGTTTTGCCATTTTGGACCTGTCGGGTGAGGGTTGCTAGAAGG
>JAJRRE010000364.1 GCA_024279745.1 Alphaproteobacteria bacterium | reverse complement strand
TTTTATAACAACTGCTTCAAGAACGGTATTTTGCCGATCAAGCTGGCGCAGGAAGACGTCGACAAATTAATGGACGACGCCCAGCGCGGGGCCAATGCGATTATCTCGATCGATCTGGAGAAACAGGAAATCCGCGGTCCCGATGGCGGCGTAGTGACGTTCGAGCTGGATGAATTTCGCAAGGAATGCCTGCTCAATGGGCTCGACGATATCGGCCTGACGCTGAAGAAAGAAAGCGATATCAGCAGCTATGAAGCAAAGGCGGCGCAAGAGCGCGCGTGGCTGTAGGCACTCTGGCCTGCATCGGTACTCTGGGCTGTAGCCGTTTGGTTTGCTGCAAGAAGCGGCGTTCGCGCTCACTCACATTACATCTTGCGGCATGGCGGCTGGGTATCCGAAGGCCGTTCGGCAGCTTGTAGCAGGCGATGGACGGGCGAGCTGCGCGCGGCGTCTTTTGCTTCGCGGTACATATATAACGCAAAGGCGCAGGAGCCGGCGAAAAACAGACTTGCGATGACAAACATCGGCAGAAAACCGAGCATGGTGTTCCCCTGAACAATAAAATTGTCCCACGAGTTCAATTATCGCATAGTTTTCCTGTCAATTACCTGACAACGGCGCTTGCCGAGCCATGAAACCAGCGCCAACACGCAAAATTGAATTGCGCGATTAAGTGACTTTGCCCGCGATATGCCCGGTTTCCCAGCCGATCATGGCCCGCTTGCGCGTCAGGCCCCAGTGATAGCCGCCCAGTGACCCGTCGCCGCGCAACACCCGGTGGCACGGCACGACGAATGAAATCGGGTTGCGGCCAACTGCAGAGCCGACCGCTCGCGCCGCTTTGGGAACGCCCAGATGCCGTGCCAGATCGCCATAGCTGACCGCCTGGCCCATGGGAATTTTCAACAAGGCTTCCCAGACGCGGACCTCAAAATCAGTGCCGATCAGCACCAGCGGCGTCGGACGGCCCGGCGACCAGCGGCCGGGGTCGAATATATCGCGTGCATGATGCGCGGTATGGGCGGGGATTTCACTATAACGCGCTTTGGGCCAGCGCCGGGTCATATCCGCCAGCGCCGCCTCGCGGGCCTTTTCGCTACCGCCATCATTGCCAGAATCAACAAAGGCTATTCCCGCCACGCCGCGAATGGTCGCCATCACCAGCGCTGTGCCAAAGGGCGAAGCGTGAAAGCCATAGGAGATTTCAACGCCCTCGCCGCGCCGTTTATAATCGCCCGGCGTCATGGCCTCATGGGAGACAAACAGATCATGCAAGCGCCCGCCGCCCGACAGGCCGACTTCATGGGCGGTCTCCAAAATGCTTGCCGACCCTTCCAGCAGGCGGCGCGCATGATCGACGGTGATCGCCTGCACAAATTCTTTCGGCGATAATCCGCACCAGCGCTTGAACAATTTCTGGCAATGGGCGGGCGATAACGTCAAATGCCGCGCCAAATCATCCAGCCCCGGCTGGTCCAGCCAATGGTTGGTCAAAAATTCAACTGCGCTTTGGATCAGACTATAATCGCGCGCCGCTTGAGCGCAGGCGTCAACTTGTTTCATATCCGGTAGCACTATCCTGAATGGAGCGAGCATTGGCTTCGTCTTATAGTCTGGGGTGATTGCTGCGATTGGTCAAATTACCGAACATGCGCGCGCTCTGCGACCCGTTTCTTGTCAGCTTCCTCCGCCGCCTTGCGCAAATATTGCCAACATGTGTTGCAGGACACCAGTTCACCCCAGACAGCCGCGCAATGCCGCTGTCATTTGTTTTAGCAACGCCTCATAAAGCTGCGGGCCGGGCGGCAAGGCGGCGCCAAGTGGATCAAGAACCGCCAATTTGGTTGTCGTTCCCTCGATCAGCGTGCGCGCCAGTCGGGGTTGAAATTGCGGCTCGGTAAACAGGCATTTGGCCCGCGCGGTTTTGATCATCGCGCGCAATCTGGAAATTGTTCTGGCGCCGGGCCGCTGATCCGGGCTTAAGCTGACCGCGGCAATGGGAGCAAGATTATAGCGCCGTTCAAAATACTGATAGGCGTCATGAAACACGATGTAGGGACGCTTCGCATAAGGTTTCAGACGGCGCCCAAGCTCAACGTCAAGACGGCGCAGCCCAGCGATGAAATCCCGCGCATTCGAATTGAATCTGGCGGCTGAGGCGGGAAAGGCTTTAGCCAGGACTTTTGCAATATGCGCCGTCAAGGCAGTAGCATTGCGCGGATCAAGCCAGATATGCGTATCGATTTGCGTTATACCTGAATCACCGCCGACGTCTTCTTGGTGATTGTCGGTATTAGTGCCCCAACCGCGGCGATGATCATGCTCGCGCAGCTTAACCAATTCCAGCCCCGGCGCTTTTATCAACGAGATGACCTTGACCGATTTTGGCAGCCCGCGCCGCGTTCGTTGTAAAAAAACCTCCAGACGATCTGAGACCTGAAACAATATGTCGGCATGGCCCAGCGCGCGCGCATCTGATGGCCGCAAAGCATAAGCGTGCGGCGAGCCCGCGCCCTTAACCAATAAATAGGGCGTTCCCACGCCGGCCATAACTGCCGCCACCAACGAATGAATGGGCTTCAAGGTCACCACAACAAACGGCGTTGCGCGCGCCTCAGCTGAGCCCGGTGCCAAAACCGGTGCAAGAACCGGCGCCAGGACAACTGCCAGCACAAACACAATGCTCGCGATCATCTGCAGGCTACTGCGACTGGGAGAACGCGCTGCGCCATTAATTATGTGCCGTGGTTTTCTTTCGCGCAAATTATTGTCCTTCTGGAAATGCTTAACGTCTATTCGCCGCGCGCGAACTCGCCCCCGACCAGCGCCTGAGCCGACCACAACCCCGTGTCGCAGCGATACGCTTGTTAACTAGATGGCAAGACTTTGGCTACCTTAAACCCCCATTTCGAGGTATATTAGGATCTTGTAACAACTGCTGCAGCCAAAGAATTTATTAATATTCTTTTGAGCGCAGCGGAAAAATGGAGATGGTATGCGTTCTTTAATTTTTGGATTTTTTTCACTCGGTTTTATCATGCTAGCCGCACAGCAATCACTTTATGCAGCACGCGACCTAACACCGGCGGCCAGCAACCCGACGTCATTGGAACTGGTGGTATTTGAATCGCCGCGCTGCGATTACTGCCCGCTTATTCGCAGTAATATTCTGCCAGCCTATCAGCGCTCCTCCAACGCCAAAGACGTGCCAATGCGCTTTGTTAATCTGGATGCTGTCGATACCAACGCTATGGGTTTGAGCACTCCTTTGCGAATCATGCCGACCATTGTTTTGATGAATGATGGCGCTGAAGTCGACCGAATTAGCGGATATGTTGCACCACAGATGTTTTTTCACGCCTTTTCCAGAATGATTGGCGACGCGCAGAACTAGGCGCAAGGCGCATATTCGGCTTGCGGTTGCTCATGCGGCAATCGCAAGTCATTCTCATTGTTAACGGCGGCCTCAAAATCACTCACAATTGGTATTTTACGTTATTTTTCAATTTGCTATAGTCTTTTACGCATACTGTAATTGTGACTCGGCAGCATATATCTGCACCAGGCCGGGTTGTTTCAGGTTTGAGCACGGTCAGTCGCGGATGTCCGAATTTAATCAATTGCGAGCAATTGGGCTTAACTGTTACGCAAAATCAGGTTCGCATTTTGCAAAAAACACAGTTAGAGTCGGCACTTGACTACACCGAATCCCGGTGCCCCCATTTGGCGGCGATATGTTATTACCTCAGCGTATATTGGAGACACCAAGCTCCCCCTTTTTATGAGCTTGATTCGGGCTTTCCCCCGGGCGCTATGCTCGGCCCCTACTGATAATATGATTTACGGAGATCCTTGATATGCCGGAAAAGAAAGCCGCAACGAAAAAACCTGAAGCCAAAAAAGTCGACTATCTGGCGCGGGTCAAAAAATATGTCGAAAAACCTGATGAAGCTGCAGTCAACGCGATTGTCAGACATTTGGGTATTGCGCTGCGTTCGAAAGACGCCTCGCTTGTCTCATGTTCCTCAAAAGATGAGCTGGCACGGGTGCGTGATAGCTGGCTGAAGAAAAAGCTCGCACTGACTGAGTCTGATGCGGATCTGGACAAAGGCATCAAGGCGATCTGCGAGCAGGTGAAGGCCGACAGGCAAAAAGATCGGGTGACGTTCTATTATCTGTTAGCCGACAAATATGATCGTCTGTCCAGCCTGATCAAAAAGAAATAAACCCGCTGGGCCGAAATGGTGTGACGACTTCACCACGCAGTAAAATGCCCCGCTGGAGACATCATCTTCGGCGGGGCTTTTTTATTCCAGTCGCTAAGCAGAACAGCGTTCTGTAAATTAAACATCACGAAAGCCCAGCTTTTCATGCGCTATCTTTCGTTTCAATCTCACCGCGCGACATGATCGATCTAATCTCATCCGCAGCGCTGAAAAACATTGCGACATTTCGCCGTCAATGTCAGTATTGTTGACCTATCGTGATGCCTGTTCGCGTTTCACCAGAGCAGCCGGCGACAGCCGGTCTGTCGATGACGGAACTGCCGACAATGATCAAGCTGGCGTACAATGGTTGAGCCGGCGTACAATATCGCAATCGCTACAAACGGCCTTGCACAGGCTTTTCACCTGAACGGGCCAGATCCTTTGAGGTGCCCCCATGAGCAAATCCAAAAACCGAACGGATGACAAGCTCAACGCCAGTACCGGCAGCAAAACCAAAGTCAGCCTGAGCGATAAATTCGATCTGGCGCAACCGCGCCAACTGCTGACCGGCTCGCAAGCGGTTGTGCGCATGATGTTGATGCAGGCGGCGCGCGACAAGGCGGCAGGGCTGAACACGGCGGGCTATGTCTCAGGCTATCGCGGCTCGCCCATCGCCGCGCTGGAAGGTACATTTCAGCGCTTTCAAAGCCAGATCGACAAAGCCAACATTCTGTTTCATTCCGGCCTCAATGAGGATCTGGCGGCGACCGCTCTATGGGGCGCACAGCAAGCCGAATTGCGCGGCGAAGGCAAATATGACGGCGTGTTCGGGCTGTGGTACGGCAAGGGCCCGGGCGTTGACCGCTCCGGTGATGCGTTTCGCCACGCCAATCACGCGGGCACATCGAAACATGGCGGTATCCTGGCGTTGATGGGCGACGATCATACCTGTGAAAGCTCTACCTCGGCGCATCAAAGTGAGTTTGCTTTTGTCGATGCGATGATGCCCGTCCTGAACCCGGCGGGCGTGCAGGAAATTCTCGACTTCGGCCTGATTGGTTATGCGCTGTCACGCTATGCCGGGGTCTGGGTTGGCATGAAATGCGTCAAGGATAATATCGAAAGCACCGCCACGGTCGATGGCGCGCTGGAGCGCGTGAAGATTACAATACCGGATGATTTCACCATGCCCGACGGCGGGTTGAATATTCGCCTTGGCGATGCGGCGCTGGCGAAAGAAGCGCGGCTGCATGATTATAAACGCGACGCGATATTGGCCTTTGCGCGCGCCAACAAGCTCGACCAGATCGTCTTTAGCGGCGGCACGGCGCCGAAGATCGGCATCATGAGTGCGGGCAAATCTTATCTCGATACCAGACAGGCGCTTGCAGAGTTGGGCATTGACGAAGTCGCGGCGGCGCAGATGGGGCTGCGGCTCTACAAAGTTGGCATGACCTACCCCCTTGAGCCGCAGGGCTTTAAGGAGTTTGCCAAAGGGCTCGATCTGATTATTGTCGTGGAAGAAAAGCGCGCCTTGATGGAGGTGATGGCGCTGGAGCAGCTATACGGCACGCCCGGTGCGCCGGTTCTGGTGGGCAAAAAAGATGAGAACGGCCATTGGCTGTTCCCGGCAAAGGGCGCGCTCGATCCGGTTGATATTGCTATTTCGATCGGCGAGCGCCTGATCAAATATAGCCCTGATAGTGCGCGCAGCAATGCTACTGGCGCGGGCGCTGACGCTACTGAGGCAGGTGCCAGTAGCATTGCGAAGATCTCGGCGCTGAAACAACTCAAGGGCAACCAGATCGTTGCTGATGAAGCCGCGACCCGCATTCCTTATTTCTGCGCCGGCTGTCCACATAACTCATCCACCATCATCCCGGACGGCGCGCGCGCTTATGCCGGTATTGGCTGCCATTACATGGTACAATGGATGGACCGCAACACCGACGGCTTCACCCAGATGGGCGCTGAAGGGGTGAACTGGATTGGCGAAGCGCCGTTCTCCAAGCGCCGCCATGTGTTTCAAAATCTCGGCGACGGCACTTACATTCATTCCGGCTCGCTGGCCATTCGTGCAGCCGTCGCAGCTGGCACAAATATCACCTTCAAAATCCTGTACAACGATGCTGTCGCCATGACCGGCGGCCAGTCGCTGGATGGCGGCATGAGTGTCGGGCAGATGGCGGCACAGGTTTTGGCGGAAGGCGTTAGGGAAGTTACTGTGATATCCGACGAGCCGGAAAAGTATCGCACAGCAACTGGTCTGCACGCCATTCCTGGCGAAGCGTCTATCCACCATCGCGATGATCTGCAATTGGTACAAACAAAGCTGGCTGAGCACGACGGCGTCACGGTGCTGATTTACGACCAGACTTGCGCGGCGGAAAAACGCAGGCGGCGCAAGCGCGGCACCTTCCCTGATCCGCTCAAGCGCGTCTTTATCAATCCGGCGGTGTGCGAGGGTTGCGGCGATTGCGGCGTGCAGTCCAATTGCGTTGCCATTGCGCCGCTCGATACCGAACTGGGCCGCAAACGCGAGATCGACCAATCGGCCTGCAATAAGGATTATTCGTGCCTTAACGGCTTCTGCCCCAGCTTCGTTACGGTCAATGGCGCCAGCGTGCGCAAGGGCAAAGAAGACGACCGCGGCGAGGACAGCCCAAACGCACCCGCGAACCGCGCAGGTAAAACCGCCCCGGCAATACTACCCGATAGCGCCGTTGCTAATCTTCCAGAGCCGACCCTGCCGGACCTGACCACGCCCTATACCATGCTGGTCACCGGCGTTGGCGGTACTGGCGTTGTCACCATCTCGGCGGTGCTTGGGCAGGCGGCCTTCCTTGACGGCAAAGGTTTTGGCGCCATCGATATGACCGGGCTGGCACAAAAGGGCGGCGCGGTGGCCTGCCATATGCGCCTTGCCGACGACCCAAAAGACATTCACGCCATTCGTGCCGGGATCGCCAGCGCCGATCTGATATTGGGCTGCGATCTCATGGTCACCGCCTCAACCAAAGTGCTGGAGACCGTCAAGCCCGATCACACCAGCGTTGTCTTTAACGACTATGAG
>JAJRRE010000363.1 GCA_024279745.1 Alphaproteobacteria bacterium | reverse complement strand
TCGCGCATGAAATTACGCGCCTGATAATTGCGAATGCCGTCCCATTCCTCACCCTTTTTGCCGCGCTTCTTCTGCTGCTCCCAGGACCATTTGTCCGGCTCGGATTTAAACAGCCAATAGTTCATTTTTATACCCCCCGCATCCTTTCAACCATCTTCACCGCTTATCCCGCGCGCCGCCTACCGCCAGACACCCGCCCTGCCGCATTTTCCAGCCAGCAACCCTGCTAACCTTCAGCGCGTAGCGGCCGCGATAACAGCCCTTCAATCGCAGCCTCAACGTCCAGCTCACCGCGCACGATCATATCGACGGCCGTTGAGATCGGCATATCGACACCGTTGCTTGCCGCCAGTTTAACCACGGCGGCGGCGGTGAATACGCCCTCGGTTACAGCCCGGCGGGCGCCCAGGATCACATCAAGCCCCTGCCCCTCGCCAAGCGCCCGGCCAAGCGACATATTACGCGACTGCTTTGATCCGCAAGTCAAGAGCAGGTCGCCAAAACCTGACAGGCCGGTCATGGTTCTGTTTTGCGCGCCCAGAGCCGAGCCAAGTCGGCGTAATTCGGAGAACCCGCGCGTGACCACGGCGGCATGGGCGCTATCGCCAAGCTGTTTGCCATCCACGATCCCAGCGGCAATCGCCAGCACATTTTTCAGCGCGCCGCCAAGCATGACGCCGGTCATATCGGAAGACCAATAGAGCCGGAACTGTTTATAGCCCAGCACCAACGCCAATTCCTGTCCCAGCCCTTCTTCAGCGCAGGCAATGGTCAGGGCGGCGGGTAAACCGCGCGCCACATCGGCAGCAAAACTGGGGCCCGACAGGACGGCAGGAATGGCCAGCGGTAATTCTTCTGCCAGCACATCGCCGAGCAGTTTGCCCGTATCGCGCTCAATCCCCTTGGCGCAAATCACGACCGGCTTGGGCTCTTTCAGGACTTCAGCCAGCGCAATGGCTGCAAGGCGCAAATGCTGCGCCGGCGGCACCATCAATATGACGTCCTGCCGGGCAATCTCAGCCAGATCAATGGTCGCCTTGATATTCCTGTGCAGATCGACACCGGGCAGGAATATATGATTTTTGTGATGCTCGTTGATCTCTTTGACGGTCTCTATTTCATAGGCCCAGATCACGACATTACGTCCGGCGCGCGCGGCGGTTTGCGCCAATGCGGTTCCCCAGGCGCCGCCGCCGATCACTCCAACGGTTTGCAAACTCATTTATCATCTCCCCAAAATTCAATAGGCCTTCCATAGCACGAGTTTAAGCGCCCACAACCGGCACGCCGCGCTGGCCAAGTGTTAGCCCCCAGATAGCCTTATGAATACAACAGCAAAAAGGCCGCTCCGGGGATAAGGAGCGGCCTTCTCGTCGTCAGGCTAAGTTCGATTGGTCACATTAGAAAGTGATTCTTGCACCAGCCATAACCGTGTCGAGATTGTCCAAAGCGATATTGCCACCCGTAGTTGACACATCAGCCTCAAAGCGGTGATAGGACAGGTAAAGGTCCATGGATGCCGCGTCGATCGACTGCACGATACCAACGCCAAGCTGCGTTACATTGGTGCCGGTCAGGTTAAAGCCGCCAACCGTTGTACGAACACCGGATGTTGGCGACGTATTCAAAGTAGAAGTCGAACCGCCGTCATAGTTCATGTAGTCAACGAACAGGGCTGTTTTACCAAGAGCAACGAACTTCTTGTTGATACCACCGGCAATATACCAATGCTCATCGCGGCCACTTGCCCGTGTACCAGCTGCGCCGGTTGACCCATTGTCTTCAATGTAGCCGTAGGAGCCGCTGAGGAACAGGCCAGTTGGTGTATGCATGATGGATGCAGACGCACCGATTGAATCGCAATCAACGCCTGGGGTTGCATCACCAGGACCAGGACCGGCTGCCGGGCGTCCCGCGCATGAGCGGAAGCTGTCGCTCCAGTTCTGATAAGCTACACCAGCAGCAAGACGGAAATCACCGGCTTGTCCGGCATAACGCAAGGCCACATCGAACAGATCATCTTCTGCAAATGACGCTGATGCGGTGAAACCAAGCAGAGTTGGTGAGACATAATGAATACCCGTTGCGCGGTCGCCTTCACCTGCATTCGAAACGGAGCCATTCAAAAGATCGCCCCAGCCCAGGAACCCACCTGCAACATTCGATGTAACCGCTGCACCATTTCTGCGGCTGAAGAATGCCAGACCGTGCGTGAACAGCGGATCATTGCCCGAAGCAAGGAAATAGCCGCCCAGATTGATCTCAGTGATACCGTCAGAAGCAGTAGCCGTCCGGCCAACTTTCAGCTGACCCAGGGTCTTGCTCTTCAACCACCAATATTGATGGCGAACATCAAGGCCTGTGGTACCGCCATTATCGCGCTGGTTGGAGCTGACGAATGAGTTACGGCGCACGCCGATCTCAATCGCATAACCGGCGCTCCAGTCTGTGTTGATGACAGCTGAACCAGTTAGTCTGAAACGCGTACGGCTATAGTTACTGGTGCCGACATAAGTATTGGTTTCAACACCGTCATCCCAGTACAGCACGGCTTCATTGACGTGGCCGGATAATTTCAGGCTAACCTTGCGATTGCCTTTGCGGACGGTCGTGGCTTCCAGTTCTGCAATGCGCTCTTCCAGATCGGCGCAGCAATCCCCTCCCAGATCGGCAGCATAGGCCGGGACGGCGCCCAGCAGCATCGCCATACACGATGCACTTAGTATTGACGTTACTTTTTTCATT
>JAJRRE010000026.1 GCA_024279745.1 Alphaproteobacteria bacterium | reverse complement strand
TACCGCGCGAACCAAATCAATGAAGTATCGCCCGATCATGAAGTGGTTCTTCTGGCTGTTCGTGTTTGTCTGCATCGGCCTTGGCTATCTGGGCGGCAAACCGGCTGAAGGCGCCTATGTAACCTGGTCGCAAATCTTCACTGCTTATTACTTCGCCTTCTTCCTTCTCATCATGCCGATTGTCGGTGTGATTGAAACGCCAAAGCCGTTGCCGCGCTCGATTACGGAAGCGGTTTTGGGCAAGAACAAGAAGAACGAGAAGTAATCGGCACCACCTCAAGGTGGTGTGAGCGTCTGCTGCGTGGCGGCTGATCGGTGCCAGAGAAGTTTATGGGCACTTTGCTGGGGACTTTGCCAGGATCAGACGCGCCATTGAGATGAGCGCATAAAGGAATAGATTGATGTCGAATAGAATTGCAAAACGCATCCTGGGCGGGCTGATGCTCACCATAGTGGCATTTTCCGGCGCTGGTGTCGGCGCTGGTACGGGTGCAGCTTTGGCGGCTGGTGGCGGCGACGCGGCCATGCACGAAACGGCGCGTCAGCACTGGAGCTGGGGCGGCATGTTCGGGCGCTTCGATAAAGCCCAATTGCAGCGCGGCTTTCAGGTCTACAAGGAAGTTTGTTCCGCCTGCCACGGCTTGAAGCGGGTTTATTTTCGCAATCTGGCTGAGCCAGGTGGCCCTGGTTTTCCGATTGAGCGGGTAAAGGCGCTAGCTAAAACCTATGAAGTTGACGATGGTCCCAATGACGAAGGCGATATGTTCAAGCGCCCCGGCCTGTTGTCGGATACCATTGTGCCGCCGTTCCCCAATGACAATGCTGCGCGCTCTGCCAATGGCGGGGCGTTGCCGCCAGATCTGTCGCTGATCACCCGCGCGCGCGACGTTCACACCGATGTTCCATTTTATATGGTGCCGTGGAATTTCCTGCGCAATGTGTTGACCGGCTACCAGGAAGGTGGCGCCGACTACACCTATGCGCTGCTGGTGCAATATCATGAGACGCCGCCCAAAGGTGTCACTGTGGCTGAGGGTATGTATTACAACGCCACCTTCCCCGGTAATCAGATTGCCATGCCGCCGCCTTTGTCGAAGGAAGATCCGTTCAAATATCAGGACGGCTCCGGCACCATCGAGAAGAACGCGGCCGACGTTACCGCTTTTCTCGCCTGGGCCGCCAATCCTGAGCTGGAGCAGCGTAAGAAAATGGGCCTGATGGTGATGATCTATATGTTGATCATGACAATCTTGCTGTATCTGGCCAAGCGCCGCATCTGGGCCAAAGTCGAGCATTAGGTGGTCGAGCATTAGAGCCGTCGCTGCAGGCGTTGTTGACGCCGCCGATGCAGGGCTAGAGCAACGATTGAAACGGAAAAGGTCTCGCTTGCGGGGCCTTTTTCTTTTATGGCATTGGAGAACCGTCACTATGGGGAGACAATAAGATGGGCAAGGCTGTATTAGGCATTATCGGCGGCAGCGGACTTTACGATCTGCCGGGGCTGACCAATACGCGCTGGGAGGCGGTTAGCTCACCGTGGGGGCCGCCGTCTGATGAGATTTTGTTTGGCGAGATTAACGGCCTGCCGATCCGTTTTTTGCCCCGCCATGGCCGTGGCCATAAAATCTCACCGACGGATATCAATTACCGCGCCAATATCGACGCGATGAAGCGCGCCGGTGTAACCGATCTGGTGTCGGTATCCGCTTGCGGGTCCTTTCGCGAAGAGCTGGCGCCGGGCCATTTCGTGCTGGTCGACCAGTTTATCGACCGCAGCTTTGCGCGCGAGAAATCCTTCTTCGGCACCGGCCTTGTCGCCCATGTCTCGATGGCCGATCCGGTCAGCCCCGGCCTTACCGATAAAGTCGAAGCGGCGGCCAAGGCTGTTGGCGTACCGCATACGCGCGGAGGCACTTATCTTGTGATGGAAGGCCCGCAATTTTCCACCCGCGCCGAAAGTAATCTTTATCGCAGCTGGAATTGCGACGTCATTGGCATGACCAATATGCCCGAAGCCAAACTCGCCCGCGAGGCGGAGCTGTGTTACGCGGTCGTCGCCATGGTCACCGATTATGATTGCTGGCATGAAGATCACACAGACGTCGATGTGGAAGCGATTATCAAAGTCCTGATGGGCAATGCGGCGAAAGCGGCCGAGCTGGTAGCAAAACTGGCAGCCGATTTTCCCAAGGAGCATGAGGCTTGCCCGCTTGGCTCTGACAAGGCACTTGAAGTGGCGCTGATTACGGCGCCCGATGCGCGCGATCCGGCCCTGATCGCCAAGCTGGATGCGGTTGCCGGGCGGGTGCTCAACAAATAGCGCGGTGGGCGAGCTTTGGCCAGGACGACGAGCCCATTTGCAATGTTATCGCGCGGGCCGTATGATTATTGCTGCTGCCAATAAGTGTGGTTTGCCCGGTGTCTAGCTGGCAGACCAGTGGGCCAATCTGTTGTGGGGAAAGATCTGGAGCTGAATGCGTTTGTTTCGCGCGCGCCTTTCGCTGGTGCTGCTGTTTGAGTTTTTTGAGAAGACATTGGTGTCTGTTTTGCTGCTGATCGCCTTGCTTGTGCTGAGCGGTTGCAGCATTAATCCGACCCAGGCACAGCTGCAACGCCAAGCGCTGGGCCTGTCCGTTGAGCACTTTCAAAATGGTGTTACGGTGAAGGACGACGCCTTTGAAACCAGCGCCATTTTGTCCACGCAAAAAGGTGTCGTTCCGCCGCGCCAATTGTTGCAGAAGACCTGGAGCGACGAATTTGTGCGCGGCTTTATCAACAAAAAAACCGGCGCAAAGTCTTATCAGGTTTATGTCATACTTGATCGCTATGGCTGGGGCTGGGTGAAGCCCTACCGCGCTAATTTCGGTAGTCCGCTAAGGACGGTGCCAACGGTGCGCATCGATCGCGAAAAAATCTGCACCAAAAAGAAACAGCCGTGCACGCGCCGCGAGGTTGTCGGGTTTGGTTTGCCACCGGGCGAATTGCGGCGTGTTGTTGAGACGGCAAGTGCGGGCGATCTTAAGACCAAGGTCTGGGGTTTTAAGATCAAAACCAAAGACGGCAGTGACTATGTTGGTACCTTGCCATTGGCTGAGATCATCGGGCTGTACCGCGCCATGCAAGCCTATAAGCCCGTGCCGACGAACTAAAGCTCGCTCTCTTTCTTTCGCTCACGGCTATTTCGAGCGGTGCTCGAGCCTGCGCGCGCGCGCCAACTGTGCTGGAAGCGCGTCATCGTGCCCTGCGCGTAGTCACACGACGACACGACTGGCGGGGCTGCGTTTGCAGCCCGTGGTGGGTTCAATTTAAGTCGGAGTCGCGATCATAACCGGGCCAGTACCGCCACCATCACAGCAGCAGCCATGCTATTGCCGTGATCATATCACTAGTTGGCGAAGCGGAAATGCAGGACGTCGCCGTCGCGCACGATATATTCTTTGCCTTCGAGGCGCATTTTGCCGGCATCGCGGGCACCGGACTCGCCGCCAAGGCTTACATAATCGTCATAGCCGATGGTTTCGGAGCGAATAAAGCCCTTCTCAAAATCCGTATGGATGACGCCGGCGGCCTTGGGGGCTTTGGTGCCCTGTTCGATGGTCCAGGCGCGCGCTTCTTTCGGGCCGACGGTGAAATAGGTGATGAGATCCAGGAGGCTATAACCGGCGCGGATCAAACGGTTCAGGCCTGGCTCGCTGAGGCCCAGTTCGGCAAGAAACTCCCCGCGCTCGTCCTCATCCAGGGTCGCCAGTTCAGATTCTATTTTTGCTGAAATGACTACGCTGGTAGCGTTATCCTCGCTGGCGCGTTTGGCGACCTGCGCTGAAAAATCATTACCGTCCGCGGCAGATTCTTCATCGACATTACACACATACAGAACTGGTTTGGCGGTCAGCAATTGCAGCAAGCGCCACTCTTGCGCTTCTTCTTTGTCGATGCTGGCGGTACGGGCGGGTTTGCCTTCGCGCAACACGTCGAGCGCCTTGTCGATCAGCACGATCTGCGCCTTGGCATCCTTGTCGCCGCTATTGGCTTTTTTCTCCAGCGGCGTGCGGCGGCGCTCCAGGCTTTCCATATCGGCCAGCATGAGTTCGGTCTCGACCACTTCGGCGTCGGCGAGCGGATCGATGCGGCCCTCCACATGGGTGACATCGCCGTCTTCAAAGCAGCGCAGCACATAAGCAATGGCATCGACTTCGCGGATATGGGCGAGGAATTTATTGCCCAACCCCTCGCCGGTGGAGGCGCCGCGCACCAGCCCGGCAATATCGACGAAGGTCAGGCGCGTGGGAATGATCTGCTGCGACTTGGAAATGCCAGCCAGTTTTTCCAGGCGCGTATCAGGAACGCCGACTTCGCCGACATTGGGCTCAATGGTGCAAAAGGGATAATTGGCCGCTTCTGCTGCCGCCGTTTGTGTCAAGGCGTTGAAGAGCGTGGACTTGCCCACATTGGGAAGGCCGACAATGCCCATTTTAAAGCCCATGATTGCGTTATCCCTTTAAGGTTCTAAGTCTAGCCCGGCCGGCAGGTGCGTCCTTGTAAAAAACTCGCGAGAGTTCTTTTACTTTAGGGCACGGGGGCCGCCTAGGCTGTCTTATATGTGTTGATCCTGCGCCGTCTAACTACTGCGCTGGGCCGATAATGTAAATGCCGAGTAGTTATCGGGGCTGGGAAGGTTGGATTTGCCGCTGAAAGCGTCGCGCAGAGCCTGGCGCAAGATGACGCCGGGGTCTTTGCCGCGCACGGCGATAATCATGAATGGGCGCTGCCAGCTGGTGTTATCGGTCTCGCAGCTGTCGCAGGTGTTTTGGTGCTGGCCCAGATTGAGCTGCATGATGCGAACGCCAGACCCCATGGCCCGGCGCAACCACGCGGCTGAGGTTTTGGCCCGGCGGGCGGCGCGCTGTTTTTCCTCAATTGGATCGCCTTCCGATGAGGCAACGCCGACGGTGATGAACTCGCCTGAGCGCGCCAGGCCATTGCGGATCTGGCGGTTGAATATAAGCTCGGCAATGTCGTTGTCGGACAAGCGCTTGCCGTTATGTTCCAGGGCGCTCCAGCTGCCGGCCACCCAGGTATAATTCTTGTCGAGTACGAGCATGTCAAAGCGCGCCTTGCGGCCCTGGCGGTCGCGGCCGGTGACGGTATAAACGGAAGAATTATTGCTCCAGCGGATGGCCTCAATCTGGGTTTTACTGGCCTCAATGCGCTGCTTGTATTCAACCGCATCATAGGTGGTCATGCCGGCGGCAGTGCCAACAACGCCCAGGGCGGCAATGGCGGCAATCGTGTCGGCCTTTGTCTTGAAGTCCCAAAAGAACCACCAGGCGCGGCGCACCCATTTCAGACGCGAATAGATCTTGTACCAGCCGTAAGCGCGCCGGGCTTTGGATTTTTCTTCCTTGGGGACTGCGATGTCTTGCAAATCGGTCATAGACTTTCCTTAAAGCAAAAATTTCAGGCCAGGGTTTTGGGGCCGAGTCTTCTGGGCGCGCCGAAGCTGTTGGGGCGGGACTATGGGGCCAGCCGGTCTTCGTTTGATTATGCGCTCATATCTATCGGCGATTTAGTGTCAAAGTGAGCCTATTTTTTGTCGCGCCCCTGCAGCCATTTTTGCAGATTGGCGGCCAGCGCCGATTGTTGCTTGGATTGCCGTTCGCCAGCGGGATGGCGCGGTGTGGATTTTTGTGTGTTTTCAGGCGAGGCCTGAGGCTTAACCTGAGGCTTAGCCTCGGATGTATTTGCGCCGCTTTCCTCGCTGTCCCCAGACCCAGCCGTTGTCTTAGTGGTAGGTGTTTCCCGATCAGCGGAAGATTTACGCTTTTTGGCCGGTTTTGGCGGCGGCGGGTTGAGGGTGGTGGCTACATCGGACATGAAGCGGGCGCCATCGCTCGCGGCCAGATGCGGGGCGGCATCGCTCATCGCTTCAAGCATCGGTGTAAGCCAGATTTTATCATCGCGTGAGAAGTCGTGCAGCACATATCCGGCCACCATCTCTTTAACGCCCGGATGCCCGACGCCGATGCGCACACGGCTATAGTCATTGCCAACCAGATGGGTGATCGAGCGCAGGCCGTTATGGCCCGCATTGCCGCCGCCGGTTTTCACCTTCAGTTTGCCCGGGGCCAGATCAATCTCGTCGTAAAATACCACCACGTCCGCCAGATCGATTTTGAGGAACCGAACAGCAGCGCCGACGGCTTTGCCAGAGTCGTTCATAAAGGTGGCGGGCTTGAGTAGCAGCACCTTGTGGTCGTCGATCATACCGTCGGCGGTTTCGCCCTGAAAACGTTTGCGCCAGCTGGAAAAGCCATAGTCGGCGGCGATAGTGTCAATGGCCATAAAGCCGACATTGTGCCTATTGCCGGAATATTTACCGCCCGGATTGCCAAGGCCGACAAAGAGTTTCATGGGGAGCTGTCTCACTTAGCGTAACGGTTAGAAGGTTCAGGGGGAAAAACGCGGGCGAGAGATCGTCGAGGATCGCCGCAATATAGCACCGCAAAATTGCCCCCCAACTATAACGCGAATTGTAGGCGCCGCGACTTTTGTGGGAGATTATGGCGCGGTTTGAACGCTCCTGCGCCGCCCGGTTCTTGAAGGCCCGGCTCCAGTGCGGCCAGGCCTTCAATGCGGTCAGGCTGCACTGCCAGCCCCCACCTGCCCGGAGGAGCCGCAAACGATACAGGCCGAACACACAAATCGCGTTGTGCGTCCGGCCTGTGTTAAGAACCGTCAAGGCGCGAACAGGATCAATCCTTTTTCTCTTCGCCCTTATCGTCGTCCGCCGCATCTTCAGTTGCCGCAGCTGCTTCGCCATCGGCTTCTTCGTCGTCGGCGTCACTGCCCTTGGCCGATGCACCGGCAATGGTGGCGATGGTAAAGTCGCGGTCGGCAATCACCGCCGTTACGCCATCGGGAATTTTCAGATCGGACCAATGGATTGAATCGCCGATATCGACTTCAGCCAAATCAACCTCAAAGGATTGCGGGATTTTATCTGGCGTACAGCTGATTTCAATCGCGTGACGAACCACGTTGAGCGCGCCGCCACGTTTCAGGCCGGGCGACACTTCCTCATTGATAAACTGAACCGGGACTTCAACTTGCAGCTCGCTTTTGGCGCTGACCCGCAAGAAGTCGACATGGATTGGAAAGTCGCGCACTGGATCGGTCTGAACATCGCGCGGAATGACCTTATGGGTCTTGCCGTCAACTTTCAAATCGACAATGTTCGATGTGAAATGGCCCTTCATATACTGGCGCTGCAGTTCTCTGAACTCCAGTGTGATATTCTCAGCCGGCTTGTTATCACCGTAGATCACAGCCGGGATCTTGCCTTCACGGCGAACAGCGCGTGCGGCCCCCTTGCCGGCACGGGCGCGAGCCGTGGCATTCAATTCGATGGCATTTGCCATTGTTGTTTCTCCAACAGAAAAAGGGCCATGCGGCCCATCTAAAATTCCCGCTATGCCTCCAAGGGTGCAGGTTGCGGGTGCAGACCGACTATTTAGGACGGTGCTGGCCGGGTTATACCGTCAAGCGACGCCAGTTGCAATGGGATTTACTGGCCTTTGAACATGGCCAGGCATCAAGCATAAAGCCGGTGATCTATCGTCGGTGGAGCGCGAAGATCTATCATCAGCTCAATCAATTTGTGGATGAGCGCTTGAGATGAGCTGTACAACTCAAATTGCCATTTCTTGTCCATGAAGCTCAAGGCATAGCGTTCAATCTGGTGATCTTCCAAATGAGCGGCGAGGCTTTTCAATGTGCAAGACGAAACAAGCGCCGGTTTGACGCGGATCTGACAAGAATTTTGATAGTGGTTGACCGCAATATAACCGAGTTTAACCACGACATAGTCAGAAAATTGCACATTAGCCTGAACCGAGCCGAAGGCGCGGCGCAATTGTACAGAGCTGGCGTCCCAGATTTTTCCGTGCTCATCGATTACAATCAAGCTCATGATGTGGCTCCACCCCGCCGATATTGATTTTGCAAGGTTGATTTGTCCCTGCGCGCCGATTGGTCAAGGAAATTGAAAATTTTGCGCACCCCCGGCAGTCTGGCCAAGCGTAAACGGTAATATGCACGAAAAAACACACTCTTAGGTTGAGTGAATACATGAAGTGCAATCAAAACATAATGCCGGTTGGCTTAAAAAATTGCTAATACAAATTGGGAATTATGAGCGTTCAAGACGCTATCCTTAATCTGATAATTTAGTCTCAAATATGGAATAACTATCAGATAATTATACAGAAAATCAGCGCGCGAAATCGCCTCTAAGATGTTGATTAATACCAGCTTTGCTCCAGCTGCACGGGAAAAGCGGTTGCTGCCGCTTGCTGCTTCCGGCGGGCAAGGTGCGCGCGCAACATATGCGGTGAAATAATTCAAAAAACAGTGTTTTGGTTTGCCTGAGCGAACTAATGTCGCCAACTATTGGCAACGTCGCGGATTATGATGGTTAGAGCAGACCAAACTAATAGACCAAACTAATAGACCAAACTAATAGACCAGACTAATAGAACAGGCTTGAGACGCTTTCATCGCGCGACGTGCGTTTGATGGCCTCGCCGAGCAGCGGTGCGATAGAGATGACACGGATATTGCGCGCCGCCTCAACCTGTTCCGTCGGTAGAATACTGTCGGTGATGACCAGTTCTTTCAAGCTTGAGCGCTCTATCCGCCCCACGGCTTCGCCTGACAACACACCATGGGTGATATAGGCGCTGACACCGGTGGCGCCCTTATCAAGCAGAGCATCGGCTGCGTTGCACAATGTGCCGCCAGAATCGATGATGTCGTCGATCAAGATACAATGGTGGCCCTTAACCCGGCCGATCACATTCATGACTTCAGATTCGCCGGCACGCTCGCGGCGTTTATCGACTATCGCCAATTGCGCATTAATGCGTTTGGCCAGTGCTCGGGCCCGCACCACGCCGCCCACATCCGGCGAAACCACCATTAGATTATCGCCATTATAGTGGTCTTGAATATCGCGCTTGATGGTTGGAGCGGCGTATAAATTGTCCGTGGGAATATCGAAAAAGCCCTGGATCTGCCCGGCATGAAGATCAACCATCAAAACGCGGTCAACGCCGGCGCGCTCAATCAGGTTGGCGACCAGACGGGCGGTAATCGGCGTGCGTGGGCCAGGCTTGCGGTCCTGCCTGGCATAACCGTAATAGGGTACAACGGCTGTAATGCGCCGTGCCGAAGCGCGTTTGAGGGCGTCAATCAGGATCAGCAATTCCATCAAATTGTCATTCACCGGATAAGACGTTGGCTGAATGATGTAGACGTCCTCGCCGCGCACATTCTCCTGGATTTCGACAAAGATTTCCTTATCGGCAAACCGCCGGACCACGCATTTGGTCAAGGACATATCGAGTTCACTGGCGATCTTGGAAGCCAAAGGGCGGTTGGAATTACCGGCCACAAGTTTGATGCGTGGGGGTTCGCGTTTGCCGGCTTTGGATTTG
>JAJRRE010000362.1 GCA_024279745.1 Alphaproteobacteria bacterium | reverse complement strand
GGCTGTACATCATGCGCAATCCATAACGCCAGCGCCGCCCCCGCCTCGCACGAAATTCTGCCAACGGAAATAGACGCGCCGCCCGCGCGTTTAATGCGCACGCCGTTAACCCAGCCGCAACCATTGCTTATCGGTTTATCGTCAACCGGGCGCGCGATGATTACAGGGCGCAGCATGACGGAGCGGCACAAACCGCGCTCATATTTCAATTCCGCCAATCGCCAGTCGGTAAACCAATTGTCGTCATTTGCCAGGTCAATCGCCGGTAGCGGCGTATAGCGCGCCGGCAACCAGCCTTGGCGCAGAACTAATGTGCAACCGGCCAACACAAGCGCCAATAAAAACCACCGAAAATATCGTAACCTGCGCCGCTTTTTTGCCATCTGCCGATTGCTCCCCAATGCCTGAATGACATGATTTGATCAGTGTATAGGAAAAGCAGCGCCATAGGCCAAGGCATTGGGCTTAGATTTGCAAACAGCGTTGTATTTATGGGCGCGCTGTCCTTGGCGTAACTTTTATGTTATCGCGCCAGCCGCAAATTTGAGAGGCTGGTGGCAATTGAGCGAAAGGCATCGCGCAACTCCGCGCCGTTTTTTGCCTCGAAGAAATGCACCGACGAGCTGGCGCAGGCCTTCAAAATCGAGATGGCCGAACGGTTTCTAAGCTCAAATCCAATGGCATAAACGACGGTTTTTTGCTTCTTTATTTCCGAACACAACCCCCGCGCATCTACGCCCGATTGCCGTCCGCCGCCCCAGCGCCCGCCATAGGTATTATATTCGCCGTCGGTCATTAGAATAACAGCCTTGATTGTATTCTTGTCTCCCATTGCGGCCGGTTCAGATTCTGAGGGAAATATAGCGCTCCATTCGGGCGATAACAGATAGCCGGCCCATGCGGTTCCTAGGTGGCCCGCAGTACTGCCGCCGGTAGAAAAATTGTCGACATTGCGGCGGAGCAGCTCTTTGTCATTAGTCAACGGCAAAACCTTGGCGCTGCCGGGGCAACGCGATGCTCTACTGAAGTCCTGGCGCACGGCCAGATAGCCGCCAATCGAGGGCACTTCCAGACTTGTCTTATTGCGGCCCAAACGCTCATAGACACAGCCGTCGGACGCCCGTCCATTGCTGACATCGGCGGCATAGTCCCCCGCATTGACGCCGGCAGCATAAGGCGCGAAAGCAATGCGAACATCATTCGCCGGCCCGTTATCAGGAAGCATGATATCAATGAGGTCATGGGTCGCGGCCTTTAAGGCTATCATCTTGGCGCCGCGCATTGAGCCGGTCATATCGAGCGACATGCCAAGCTCAATATTCTTGGGCCGAAACACAGCCAGGCTTGTCGCGGGAATATCTATGGTATTGAACCCGGCGATCCGTCCTATTGTGGCGGTGACATTGCCCTCAAATTTAACCTCAACCGAGCCGTTCGCCTGGTCAACAACTACTGTGAAATCAGAAACATTGACCAATGAGCCGCCGCTCGCGACGATCTGCCGGTCGAACAGCCGGCGCGCGGCCGCCTCCACTTCGCTATCAGTCAGATTGCCATCGCGCATCTGCTTGGCCGCCGTCAACGCCGCCGCATCAATGGCGCCTTGCACCTTCGAGCTGGCGTTATAGGCCCGCCCGGCGTCAATCGCCAAACCGGCGCTCAAAAAGAACACCATGGCGCTAAGTGCGAAAATTATGGCGATTCCGCCGCGGTCATCTTTTGCGAACCGGGTAAATTGAAATTTCACGTCAGGCATGAGGGTCCTCCTGTAACAGTGACAGACAATTGTTACAGAAGGCAGGTGCAATCTTGGTGCCCCGCAAAATGGCCGTGAACAGAGCCTGGCTGCACAACCAATGCGAGCGTAAACAAAGGCTTAAGATCCCGTTCAATTTGATTCAAAAAGAAAGGTTTCAGCTGCCCGTGCGGTGCAGACAGCCCAAACGGGACGGTTAACGTCAGTGCACTGCCTCGCCTTGCAAACCAAAGATTGCTGAAACATGCTGATAAATAACGATATTTGCACCAATTTGGAGCTCAAATTTATATGCAATTGCGATCAAATTGAAACATTAACCAAACAAGCGTCGCAAAACGGGACACTCGTACCGGACCTTGGGAAGATCGGCTACTCTGTCAATCTGTAGATCAGTCGATCAGTCGATCAGTCGATCAGTCTGGGTGAGAAGACCTGTTGCCCCGGGACGTCAAACCGGTCTGCTAAAAATCCGAAGCAATACCCTTTTTCTCCCAATCCCCATAGCGCGCCGGATCGGGGCCCTTGCGCCCGCCAAATTCCGCTGGTGCACCGTCTGCCGCCATGCGTGCGTCCTGGTCTTTGCGCCGCTGCGCCGCCTCATCCAGGGCCCGGCGCGCTTGCGGTGTCAGGGATTTGGCGCGCGCGCTGGTGCCATTAGGCTCACAGGAATTGGAAGGGTCATTTTGATCGCGCGTCATAAAAAACCTGTTCTTTTTGCTTTTGCAGGACGGGGGGCAAAGGATTGTAGCGCCGGTATCATTGCGCTGAGATCTTAATCTGGCGATCTTACAACTTTCCTCAAACAGGTCTACTGCTTGCTAATCGCGATGACAAATACAATATAATAAGCTGTTGGATAAGGGGCTGTCGGCCACCTGGCTGATTGTCCTTGTGGGTTTGCCGCAGTTGATAGCTCGAACCCGATCCGCCGTTTCCATTATGCGAACCGTCACGTCCACCAAACAGATGAGCCACCCATGCCTTTGAATTACATGCGCACCGCAATGCTGCTGGCCTTTCTCAGCGCCATCTTTGTCGCCATGGGCTATCTGATCGGTGGTCCAACGGGAATTGTCATCGCCTTTGTGATCGCGGTCGCAATGAACGTCTTCAGTTTTTGGAATTCCGACAAGCTGGTTCTAAAAATGTACGGCGCCACTCCGGTCGACGAGACCACAGCGCCGGAGTTTTATTCGATGATTGCGCAACTGGCCAAGAATGCCGAACTGCCGATGCCGCGCGTCTACATCATGCAAAGTGCCCAGCCCAATGCCTTCGCCACTGGCCGCAATCCTGAACACGCAGCAGTTTGCGCCTCCACCGGCCTTCTGGATATGCTGGAGCGCGAGGAAGTCGCCGCCGTGATGGCGCATGAGCTGGCCCATGTTAAAAGTTACGACACGCTGACCATGACCGTTGCCGCGGTGATCGGCGGCGCGATCTCGATGCTGGCGCAATATATGCAGTTTTCAATGCTGTTTGGCGGTATGCGGCGCGATAACAATGGCGGCGGCGGGGTCTTGCAAATGGTGGCTATGGTGGCGGCAATGCTGCTGGCCCCGTTTGCCGCCATGCTGGTGCAGATGGCCGTCAGCCGCTCGCGCGAATATCAGGCCGACCGGCTTGGCGCGCAGATCTGCGGCAATCCGCTTTGGCTGGCCTCGGCGCTGAAGAAAATCCAGAACGGCGCCGGTGCTATTCCCAACGAAATTGCCGAAGGGGCGCCGGCGACCGCGCATATGTTCATTATCAATCCACTGACCGGGCGTAAGGGCGACAGCATGTTCTCCACCCATCCCGATACGCAAAACCGGATCGCGGAGCTGGAGAAATTGAGCAATGAGTGGCATATAACCGCGCCGCCACGCCGCGCCGACCCGGTCCATCAGACCAAGATCGACTATCCCGGCCCGTGGAGCAAAGCCGCCGGTAAGCCGCGCCGCCGTGGTCCCTGGGGGTAAGCTTCGGGAATAGTCTGACAGCACAGCAACGCGCGCGGGAGGTGGGCAAAACAGGCCTTACTCAAATCCGACCCCTGGCAAATTGACACTGGGCTTACAGCCCAATAGCTGCCACAACGCGGCAATCGTTTACTGAACAAAACAACTGAAATGGACCGAGCGATGATTTCAACCATCAATTATTCTGCGGCACTGCCCATGGCCCTGTCCCGGTGGTCATTGTGAGCGACAAAACAAACGAGCAACAAAAAAAGCTCGCCAATAAATGGGGGCGCCCGACAAAGGTTCCCGGTGTCGACGCGCGCCGCCTGGCGGTGTCTTATATTCGCGGCGTGCTCGCCGATGGCCGGTTTCTCGACGATCTGGTAGCGCGCGCCATGGCCGACGACGACATTGCCCAAATGGAGCACCGCGACCGCGCACTGGCCCGGCTGATCAGCGCAACCCTTTTGCGCCACCGGGGCGAGATCGACGATCTGCTAGAGCGTTTCATGCAAAAACCGCTGAACAAAACCCGCGGCAATATCTGGCCTATTTTGCAAGCGGCGGCAGTACAGCTGCTATATCTCGACACCCCGCCCCATGCGGCCATTAACATCGCCGTCGAGCAGTGCCGCACCGACCGCGCCGCCCACCGCTTTGATAAATTGGCCAATGCGGTGTTGCGCAAAGTATCGACTGATGGCCGCGCCATTCTGGCCACCCAGGACAGCGCCAAACTCAACACTCCGCGCTGGATGTGGGATCGCTGGGTTAGCGCTTATGGCGAAGACATCGCGCGCAAAATCGTCAGCGCCAACGCCCGCGAGGCCGCCCTTGAGTTGACCATTGCCGACCCGGAACAGATCAATCACTGGGCCGCACAGCTT
>JAJRRE010000025.1 GCA_024279745.1 Alphaproteobacteria bacterium | reverse complement strand
GCGTTGCGCGGCACTTCGGTGCCCCAGGCGGTATCCAGTGCCCAGGCGGCGCAGGTCAGATGCGACGCGCCGCAAATCCCACAGGCGCGAGGCGTTACGACCAGGCCGGCCTGGGGGTCTTTGTCGCGTAGAATAATCTCGAACCCACGGAACAATTCCGCGCTGGTCCAGGCGTTGACAACAACGCCGTCCTGTAGATCTACGCGTACATCAAGATCGCCTTCAACGCGCCCGACGGGCGAGATATCCAGCGTTTGTACTGCTGCTTGTGACATTAAGTGAACTCCTTCAATAATCTGGGACCGGCACATAATTTGAGGCCGGCTTTGCGCGCTTTATTTCGAACCTTCAAGCAGCGCTATGGGGAAGCCGTTTTAGAACGGAAATCGTCGGGCCGCCGGGATCATGATAAAGCCCCGGCGGCTTGATATGGTGGTCGGTCGTCCTAGACGACGAACATATCCTCTTCCGCCCAGGCCGGTGAAGCGGCTTTGGCGGCGCCGGTGAGTTTGACATAGCCGGCCTGATCGACGCCGGTCGGCAGATCCTTGGGCACGCCCATAACCGTTTGCGTTTTGAAAACCGTTCCCGGTGCCAGATCGAAGAAGGGGAATTCCGGCTCGGTGCAGCCAAGGCAGGGCATACCGGCTCTGGTCTTGGACGACTGGCGGTTCCACAAAATGCGGTTGCACGGCGAATGGGTCATCGGCCCGCGGCAGCCCAGATCATAGAACAAGCAGCCCTTGCGCTGGCCATATTCTGTGGCTGAGACTTTATAGGCAAAATGCATATTGCGTGTGCAGCCGGTCTGGGTGAAGCTGGTGAAGAAGGTTTTCGGCCGCTGGAATTCATCAAGCGTAATGGCGCCAGCGTTGCCGGTTGCAACACCCACCAGAATTTGTGTCACCCAGTCGGGATGGCACGGACAGCCGGGAATATTGATTACAGGCAGACCGGACTTGGATTTAAAGTCAGCGCCCAGGAAACCGCCATGATCGCGTTTCAGGAATTGCAGTCCCTGACTATCGGTTGGATTTGGCGCCGTGGCGGGAATGCCGCCCCATGTTGCGCAATCGCCGAGGGCCACGACAAAGGTCGCGACATTAGATAGATCGCGCACCCAGTCCTTCATTGGCCGGCCGGCAAAGCGATTCCATTCGCCAGTGCCGTTAGGAGCGTTCACGACCGAACCTTCAAACGCAAAGACATCAAGGGCGATCTCGCCATTAACACAGGCGTAGAGCATCTTTTGCAGATTATCGCCCATTTCCATGCCGAGCGAGGGATGCCACAATATGTTGATGCCGAAGTCTGTCACCAGATCAACAGCGCTTGGTTCTTCTGCATTCAGGAACGACATTGTGTTCCCGGAGCAGGCGCCGCCTTGCAGCCAAAGCAGGTTAGCCATGTAGTCCTCCCAAAAATTGGCACGTCATCTTTTATGAATGGCTCGCAGGATGTTGCGACAGATGATCGTGGACGAGCGCCCACCGCCCGTTAACTAACCTTTAATAAAGCAAGTAGTGTGCCAGTTCTTCGGGGTAAAATTATGCAAATAAAATCAATCGGTTGATCTGGTGGGATGCGCTGAAATTGCAGAAGGTACGGCGCTCAGTAAACCTAGTTACATGGCCATGTGACAACATAGTATGCAACGGTCAATTCCGGCGGACTAAGACGGTGTTTTCGCGATGATGGGCACTGGGCGATCAGTTGCCGGGCCTCGCGATGGCAAGCCGGCACGGAACAGGGGAGCTTGTCATTGGCGCGCGCGCCTCAACCGTCTCGGTTGCCGCAAACCGGACATTCGACTTCCAGCAAATAGCCGAACCAGATACCCTTGCACGAACTGCACCAATGGCCGGTGGTTTGCTCTTTCGGCATTCCAAGCGCAACGCACATTTTACTGGAGCCGAGATCTTTATATGGCTCAGGTGAGGTGCTGGGAGGTCGCACGCGCGTTTGGGGAAAGCCCAGGACATTTGCGGCTGCGGGTTGCCCAGCAGCTCCATCTTCGTCGTCTTTCGCTCTATCTCCTGTATCCCCTGGATCGCTCACGACGCCTAACCCCGTCTTGTTCCCTCAGCTCAGCTGCTCAATGTGATAGCGCTTAATCTTATTGGCCAATCCAACGCGAGACAAGCCCAGCTCGCGCGCCGCCTCACTTTGGTTCCAGCGGTGACGCGCCAGAGCATCACGCAGCAATTCTTTTTCCAGCGATTCCACTTTTTCCTTCAACGTCGCGCCGTCAAATTGCAACGCCTTGGTGCTGACCAGATTGCGCGTTGGCGAGACCTTGGCGATGTCGGGCGATAAGTGACGATGGGTTACGTAATCGCCGTCCTGGGACAGGGCGACCATGCGCCGGATTTCATTTTCCAATTCGCGCACATTGCCGGGAAATGAGTAATTAGAAAACCGTTCCAGCACATCGTTGGAGATGCCCAGAACGCGGCGCCGCATTTCTTCAGAATATTTGCGAACAAAAAATTCAGCCAGGACGGGGATATCATCGCGCCGGTCGCGTAGTGGCGGGATATTGATCTCAAACCCTTTCAGGCGGAAATAGAGATCCTGGCGGAATTTGCCTTGCGCCACCAGTTTCTCCAGCGGGACATTGGTCGCCGCCAGAATGCGCACATCCGAATGCTGGACGATATCTGAGCCCAGCGGTTTGACCTCGCCGTCCTGCAAGAAGCGCAATAGGCTGACCTGAAAGGATTTGGAGACGTCGGAGATTTCATCAAGGAAGACCGTACCGCCGTCGGCGGCGCGAAATAGCCCAAGCCGATCGCCGCTGGCCCCGGTGAAGGCGCCGCGCTTATGACCAAACAGTTCCGATTGCAATAGCTCGTCGCTCATGCCGCCGCAGTTCTGAAACAGCAATGGACTTTGATTGCGCTCGGATTTGAAATGCAGGGCGCGCGCAAACAGCTCCTTGCCGGTTCCCGTCTCGCCCTGAATTAGTATCGGCAGATCTGTGGTGGCGGCCTGCTTGGCCAGATTGCACAGCGCCGACATCGATTCAGATGAATAAACCAGCTTCTCAAAATTATGACATTGCACGCCGTTGCGCAGCGGCTGTGGCTGTTCGAACATTGGCGAATCGTCGCTGAATTTTAATTCGCGGCTGAGCAGGCGGTGACGGCGGCCGAGCTCGCGCGCTTCCAGCGCCCGTTTGGCTAGCAGGCCAATCTGCTGCGGATCAAGTGGTTTGCGAATGAATTGATAGACTGCGGCGCGGTCTGAATTTGTCTTACAGTCTTTAGCAACCTTATCGGTTTTGACCATCAGCCGGATGATTTCAGGATGCGCCATGCGGTAATCGCACAATAGGCACGCCCCGTTTTCGTTGCTCAGATTATCTTCGCAAATGATCAGATCGACCAATACATCCCGCGTTCGGGCGCGCGCTTCCTTGGCCGAGCGTGTGGTCAGCACGCGGTAGCCCGCATCGCCCAGCACGCTTATAACGCGGGACCATTCGGTTTTGTCGGCGATTACCAGAAGAACAGTATTTTGATCAGACATAATTACAAACCAACTAATCAGATTGCATAGATGCTTATCATGTCCGGTCTGCTGCTGCAATGGCGCAAGGGAAGGTTTTCAGACGTAATTGAGTTATGGCTTAATTGGCGTGCCATTTTCTGTCTCACGCTGTCGCCCTTCTGGCTGCGCTCCGACCGGGCGGGCCTAAGGCCCGGCGCCGCGCTTGCGTCGCTTGTTGGCAGCATGTTCAAGGATTCTCCACTTCGGCGCACCATTTTTTCTGTCTCACGCGCGCCAAGCGCTCCGACGAACCTGCTCTAAGGCCCGGCCCGGTGCCGCGCTTGCGTCGCTGGGTGCACCATTTCACGTCGCCCTGTTTGCGCCGCCGCAATTATGCTCATTATTGTGGCTTGCTCTTGCCGACTTTGTTACTCATCGCGCTCAGCGCGGCGAATTTGAGCGGCTTCTCCTGCTGCAGTGGCGCTGTCGCCGTCTTCATCTTCGTCCGCGAGCACTGGAATGGCATAAGAGCCACCCAGCCAGCGGGCCAAATCCACATTGGCGCAGCGGCGCGAACAAAAGGGGCGGAAGTCGAACGTGGTGACGTCGCGGCAGATCGGGCAGCGCGCGTTCATGGTTTTGAGTTTTCCCGGCCGACTTTGAGCCATGTTGTCTTGACCTCTGGCCGACGATACCGTGGCCTGTTCCTGTTAGCCTAGCTTATTAGCCTTGCTGTTGGCGGTGTGATGCAGCTCAGCAAAGACTTTATCCACGTCTGTTCGGATTAATCTCTGGCTTACACACAAGGCCCAAACCAACAAAACTGTCATGCCGGTGCTTGCCTGCCCAGGCACTTGTTGCCGGGGTCACCGGTATCCCACTTGAAACCGGTAGATCGATTGATTTTGGCTCGTTCTCAGCGCGACCGATGTATCTTGATTGTAGCAAACGGGATCGTGGGAACAAGTCCACTGCTGTCCGGTTTAAATCAAACCGCTGCGCAAAGCCCCTCCCCCACTGCGGGGAGGGGTTGGGGTGGGGGGTATTAAAAATTTCTGTATCACTACGAAGACCTTGTTTTGCATTAAGGAATGCACTTTGTGCATCTACCCTTG
>JAJRRE010000361.1 GCA_024279745.1 Alphaproteobacteria bacterium | reverse complement strand
GCCAGCTGTTTTGCCGGGAAACAAATTTCTCGGTTCGTCAGTCGGCAACCTGAATAAGCACCAGCATAGAAGGTCTGCTCAACACCTCATAGCCAAAACTTTGGTGGCCGCTCATTCAGCTCATTCAACTTTGGCAATCTGGCAAAGACTTTATACCGGCAGAACTGGTTTTGTGATAATTGTACTAAATTGCATACCCGCTGCGGTTTGAATGCGAATTTGGGCTGTCATAGACGGGTTGGTATGGTTGAAAGGTTTATTCGATGTTTTTCAAGAAAACGGCTGAAATACCAACCGCCGAAACGGCTCTTGCCGGCAGAAGCCAGGCCTTGGTGACAGCAGCTGTGCATCATGTGTCTGGAGCGCCGCTCAAGGGACCGCTTCGTGAAGGACTTGAAGAGGCCATGTTTGGTCTGGGGTGTTTTTGGGGGGCTGAGCGCATTTTCTGGCTGTTGCCGGGCGTGCATGTAACCATGGTCGGCTATGCCGGTGGCCCTACGCCTAACCCGACATATGAAGAGGTGTGCTCGGGCCGAACGGGACATAATGAAACGGTAAAACTGTCGTTTGATCCAGCTCGCATTAGTTTTGATGAGCTGCTGAAAACCTTCTGGGAAGCCCATGACCCAACCCAGGGCATGGCTCAGGGCAATGATCGCGGCACGCAATACCGCTCGGGCATTTACACCTATTCACCGCAGCAACAAAAGGCGGCAGAGCGCTCCCGGACGGCGTTTCAAAAGGTTCTTGCGGCAAATGGTTATGGGCCGATCACAACGGAAATCTTGGAAGCGCCTGAATTTTATTTCGCCGAAGACTATCACCAACAATATCTCGCCAAGGTGCCAAATGGCTATTGCGGCCTTGGCGGCATGGGCCTGACCTGCCCGATTGGAATTGCCCAAGCCGATGCATAGAATGACTCGCGCAAAGCTATAAAGTACTGACTTCACGAATTTTTGGGGGACCGGTTTTGACAAATGCAATTGCCATTGCTTCAATGTCGCTCACGATATTCATGATGTTTGCTGGCTCGGCTTTGGCGGCGGGTGCGGGCCGCCTGGAAACCGTTGTCTCCATCGCCGGTATTATCCTAACAGCCTATGAGGTTTTCAGACGCAAAACCGCCGGGGTCGTGCACGCGCCGCAACACGACCCGAACCGGGATAAATTTCATTTGCCAATTGATAAGGGTCTCGTTGGCGGCTTGTTCGGCGGTGTGATTGCAGCGCCGATTATAGCGATTACGTTTCATTTCGTTTTAATCGAAGCGCGGCCCAGATTGCTGGCACGCGGATTTGCCCCGCCGCGCGAAATGCAGATCATTGCAGAGATCTTCGTGGCCGCGATTGCCATTGGCGCCGTCGTCGGAATTTTTACTCTGTCCATCGCCGCTATATTTAACTATTGGCGCCGCCGCGCGCCAGGGACCGGACTGATCTTTAACGCGCTCACCGGCGCCGTGATCGGCGGCATTGCGGCGGGACTGATTTGCGGACCACTGGGCACGCTTTATTTCGGGCAAAAACCGCTGCCGTTCCTGGTCCCCTCGCAAATGCTGTTTGGCGCCATCCCGGCAATCGGCATTACCACCTTCGCCATTGTCACCTATGATAATAACCCGCTTAACCGCCAGACCTTACGCAATTTTCTTATGGCAATGGCGGCGACGGGTATTGTCGGCGTGATCCTGGTGGTGATTTTTTCTGCGTTGGGCCGCGAAATCATGGCCATGATGCAGCACTATGTCGGCTCGGGAGACCGGCTTGGACTGCTCACCGGCGGTCTGTATTACGGCGCCTTTGTTGGTGCGGCGCTCGGCGCGGTCGTCGGCCTGACCATGCTGTTTGTCGCCAACCGGCGTGCATAATTTTAAGCTGCATAACGATGGCGCGGCCACCCTCATCGGTTGTTTTACCAGACTGTTTCGCTGGATTAGTCTTCAACGATTCCGTTTAGGTCCGACATGCTTTCGACTGTTCTTTGCAAGCTTGACCAAACGGCTCGAAGGGGTCGGGATGCGAGAACGGAAACCCAAGTTGCAACAATCGCTGCGGTGTTATGTACTGCCGGTCCATAATCAAATCCACTTCTAGCCCGAGCGCACGTCTTGCCAGCCAATCGGGCAACGAGACGCTAAAGCGCGAGCCCGGGAGCTGAGCAGCTAACACATCGTTGATCTGTTTGCCGCGCAGTGGAACGGGTGCAACGGCATTGATCACACCAACGACTTTGGGATTGACATAGAGCCAGGCAAACAGAGCCACCGCATCGGCCAGAGCAATCACCGGAACCACCGCCTCACTATCGAGCCTTATGTCCATACCGCGCGCTCGCAACTTGGACAATGGGCCGGGAAATCCATCTGCGCCAATCACCTGGCCAAGGCGCACGACGGCAACCGAGCTGCCGCTCTTTTGAAACGGATTGGCCGCTGTCTCCCATTGCAAAATCGAGCGCTGCAGGGCCGTCGCGGGCTCATGCACCGGCGCGTCCTCGTTCAAAGACTGCAGCTGTGTTTCAGCGGCGCCGGGGGCGGGCGTTGGCGCAGGGGACCCGGTATCGGTGTCCGGTTTGGCAGCGCGTGCAACTTTATCCAGTGGTGGTACGGCAGGATATATTCCCGTGCTGGAGGCCAGAATAAGCCGAACAGGTCGCCCATCTGAGCCCGCCTGAGCCTGGTCTGTCTGGATTTGGCCCGTCTGGATTTGGCCCGCTGAAGATTGCTCACTGGCAACGGCCTCAGCCAATCGCCGCATGGAGATCACCCGCGATTGGGTTAAGCGTTGCAACTTATCGGCTGTGGCCTTGCCGCTGAGCGGATCGCCCATCAGATGGATAATGGTGTCGACGCCCTGCAAGGCACCTTTAGGAACGGGTTCATTAATCGGATGCCATTCAAAAATGGTGACGCTTGCGCCAAAATACTCATGGGCCCGATGAGGCCGCCGCGTCAGCACATGAACAGGCAACCCGGCATTCACCAGCGAACCGGTTAGCACTCGGCCAATGCGGCCCGTCGCCCCCGTGATCAAAACCGCCATCAAACTGGCCTCATCCGGCTCGGTTGCAACACCGGCTTAAATTCTATTATTGTCCCATGATCGAACGCGCTTCTTCAAGCCCGGTTTTTCCGCTGCGCAACAGCCGCACGCCGCGGGTCAAGACATGGCGTCCGGGTTTAGCATTAAGCACAGTCCGGCAGGCCTTTGGCAGCCCGGCCAGAGTAATCTGCCGTTTGCGTCGTTTGGGTTTCTTGTTCTTATTGGCTTTTCGACTGCGCCTGATCCGTTCTTTTTTCGGCAGGGCCAGCCAGGCTTTCAAATTACGGTGCCATTTTTCAACGGCCGCACAGCCATCCGACGTGCCGGGCGAGGACTGGCCTTTGCAATTGGTGCTGCCTTTGGGACATCTCAGCCGGATGTGCATATGATAATGATGTCCGCCCCAGGGCCTGATCTTGGCAAGCCAGCGCCGGTCGCCTTTTACGCGCTGACACAAGGCGCGCTTG
>JAJRRE010000360.1 GCA_024279745.1 Alphaproteobacteria bacterium | reverse complement strand
CGGATGAATAAACTGAACCAAACCAGTCATCACGCACGATACCCCTTAGCAGGCACCATTCCCCATACGAATCAGTACTAACTGATTTGCCCGCATCTCCCTAGAGCGTGATGACCGCTAAATTGCTTTTTTTTAATATGAGCAGCACAGCGCAATATAAGCGTTGCTTAACCGCAACTTAAAAACTTTGTGCGATGAATATATAACAGGCGGATCAATAATAGCCTTGCATATAACAATTGGCACGAAACTTGATCTTAAAGCGTAAGTAGTTTGAATAATGTACAGGGGTATCAAGCAATGAAGTCTCGTAAGACAGCACTGCGATTAATGCGTTTCGAAGCTGAAGCAAAAGCACGCAAGGTGGCCGACCTTGAAATGATGATCCAGGATATGAGCCGGATGGCGGAAGATCTGGAACGGCAAATTACAACAGAAGAAGAGCGCAGCGGCATCAAAGACGCCGATCACTACGCATATTCCACATTCGCCAAGGCCGCCCAACAGCGCCGGGAAAACGTACTCAGCTCGCTTAACGATCTCAAAGCCAAGTTTGACATGGCTGTAACCGACCATGATGAAGCCGCCGATGATCTGCAAAAAAGCGAAGCTGCCGAAGCGCGCGATATGGATCGCGGCAGAGCCGGTGCCAAACTGGAACCCATGGGTTCAGTTGCATCAGCGTCTTCAGACCATTGATGCCAGGCCTGTGCTGAACCTACTTGCGGGGCCGCTTTTTACCGTCGGGAAAACACCGAAGGTATAGAGAGCGGCCCTCCCCGGCACGCCGGCTTGCAGCTGCATCAGCCGCCGGGACGGCTACGCATATTGTCGGGCAGCCAGGTGGCGAGCTGCGGGAAAAATATCAGCACGAATACCATCAGCACCATTATCGCGAACATCGGCAGGGCGGCGCGGGCGATATAATTCATCTGGTGGTGGGTCATCCCCTGCATGACAAACAGATTGAACCCAATAGGCGGCGTGATCTGCGCCATCTCGACGACGACGACGATAAAGATACCGAACCAGATCAGATCTATGCCCGCCTGCCGGATCATCGGCTCGACCACCGCCATGGTCAGCACGACCGATGAGATGCCGTCCAGGAACATGCCGATGATGATATAAAATACGAGCAATGCCATCAGCAGCTCGAATCTGGACAGCTCCATTGAAGCAATCCACTGCGCCAGCGAGCGCGGCAGACCGGTAAAGCCCATGGAGAGCGACAGAAAGCTGGCGCCCATAAGAATGAGCGCGATCATCGCCGATGTGCGGGTGGCGCCAAGCAGGCTTTCGCGGAAGGTTGCAAAATTAAGCGAGCCTTGCAGCGCCGCCAGCCCCAAAGATCCCAGAACACCGAAGGCCGCCGCTTCGGTTGCGGTGGCAAAACCCAGATACATCGAGCCGATGACCAATAACACCAGCGCGATCACCGGGATCAGCAGGCGCGCCTCAATGAGTTTTTCAACGAAGGTCATGGCGGGCCCGCGCGGCGGTACTTCAGAGGGCTTGAAGATTGACCACAGCGCCACATAGCCCATGAACATGGCGGCCAGGACAATCCCCGGTATGATCCCGGCAATGAACAGTTTTGAGATGGATTCGTTGATGGTCACGCCGTAGACGATCAAGGTCAGCGACGGCGGGATCATGAGCCCAAGGGTCGCGGCGCCGGTTAGCGTGCCGATGATCATCTGTTCGGGATAGCCGCGCTTGCGCAATTCGGGGATCGACATTTTGCCGACTGTGGTCAGTGTTGCGGCCGATGATCCTGACACCGCGGCAAAGATGGTGCAGCCGACAATATTGGTATGAATCAGCCCGCCAGGCAGCCGCTCCATCCACGGCGCCAGCCCCTTGAACATATCTTCCGACAAGCGCGTTCGGTACAAAATCTCGCCCATCCACACGAATAACGGCAGCGCGGTCAACGTCCAGGACGACGACGACGACCAGATGGTGGTGATCATGGTATCGCCGACGGGGCGCGTGGTGAACAGCTCCATGCCGACAAAGGCGACACCGAGCAGCGCAATGCCGACCCAGATGCCGGAGCCCAGAAAGAGGAACAGAACAAACAGGAAAATACCGGTGAGATAAAACTGTTCCATTAATTGCCCGCCCCGCCTGTACTGCCAGTACCGCCCGCCCCGCCTGTGCTGCCAGTACCGCCTGCGCTACCAGAACCATCGACGCCCCCGGCTTCTGCCTTGATGGTCTCGGAAACTATGCCGTGCGTACCGTAGAGAATGACGCGCATGAGATTATCGGCAAAGGCGATGAACAAAAGCGTTGTGCCGAGCCCCATGGCGATTTGCGGAATCCACAAAGGTGTCGCGTCCTGGCCTTGCGAGATGTCATTGATCTGGATCGACACCTGCACACCAGCCCAGGCATACCAGGCGAAATATCCCGATAAAAATGTCGCGACGCTAAAGCACCAGATCTCGCCCAGTTTTTGAAACCGGCCCATCTTCGACAGCAGCAATGTCACGCGGATATGGGCGCCATGATTGAGCGCATAGGCCAGCGAAAAAAACGACGCAGCCGCCATGCAATAGCCGGCATAGGCCGTCGAGCCGGGAAGTACAAAGCCGGTCCAGCGCGCCACCATTTGCGCGGCAATAATCAACAATATCAGGAGCAGGAACCCCGCCCCGATCAAGCCGCCAGCCAGATAAAGCCCGTCCAGAAACCGCCGCACCTGCCCCCCGCTGTCATCCATATTGAAAATATTCCTTGCAAATTAAGGGACCAAACAGAACGCTAACAATAGGCGACCCGGCGGTGCAGCGGGCGACAGGCGGCGGGCGCGAATCCGGGCAGTAAACCGCCGCCCGACTAAATCGTCTAGCTGGCTGCCCTCAAAACTCCCCTCCCCAACACATCGTGCACCGCGCGTTTCCAACACATCGTGCACCGCGCGTTTCCAACACATCGTGCACCGCGCGTTTCCAACACATCGTGCACCGCGCGTTTCCAACACATCGTGCACCGCGCGTT
>JAJRRE010000359.1 GCA_024279745.1 Alphaproteobacteria bacterium | reverse complement strand
GGGCTAGTGAGCGCCATGAGCTGGTTGCAAAAAATTAAACAGGGCCGGGCGCGCATAAGTGGTGCCGCGCCGGGAATGGCGTCGCAAAATGTTGTGCCGCAGGACCGGGCGCCGTCGGCCTTTGCCGCAAAGCTGACGTTCGATGCAGTTGAGCGTAAATTTGGCGACGGCAAAGCCCTGAAGGGATTGTCGCTCGATATCGCGCCTGGCGAAGTTGTTTGTCTGCTTGGCCCCAGCGGTTGCGGTAAGACGACATTGCTGCGCATTGCGTCAGGCATTGACAAGCCGACCTCCGGGCGGGTTTTGATTAATGATTTCGAAGTGGCTGGCCCGCAGCGCTTTGTACCGCCGGAAAAACGCAATATCGGTTTGATGTTTCAGGATTTTGCGCTGTTTCCCCATCTGACCATCCAGCAAAATGTGGCGTTTGGCCTGCGCTCATTGCCGCGCGAAGAAGCCGCGCGCGAGGCTTATGCGGCGCTGGCCCGGGTCGGCCTGGCCAAATATGCCGCGGATTTTCCGCATATATTATCGGGCGGTCAGCAGCAGCGGGTGGCTTTGGCGCGTGCAACCGTTCCGCGACCGTCGGTTGTGTTGATGGATGAACCGTTTTCGGGCCTCGATGTGCAATTGCGCGAGACCATGCAGCGCGAAACACTGGCTTTGCTGCGCGAGACCCGCGCGACTTGTATGATCGTGACCCACAACCCCGAAGAAGCAATGCGGCTGGGTGACCGGGTGGCGGTGATGCGCGGCGGTGTCCTGGTGCAGGCGGGGCCGGCTGAAGAGCTGTACCGCACGCCCTCTGATTTGTTCGTCGCGCGGCTGTTCTCCGAGATCAATGAAATCGAGGCCGTGGTGGAGGGGGGGAGTATTTCGTCCCCAATCGGTAAAATTCCAGCCAAAACGCGAGGGTCTGGCGAGCAGATTAGCGACGGCACCAGCGTCATCATGTGTATCAGGCGGCGGGCTGTGCAGCTGAATGTCGATAAAGAAGGCCTGTCCGGGCGGATCTTGCATGTCAAATTTCTGGGCGATATGGCGCTTTTGGAAATCGGCGTGCAGGGATTTGAGCGGCCGCTGCAAACCCTGGTGCGCGAATGGGAAGACCCGGTTCAGGGCGCCGAGGTCAAGGTGTCAATCGATCCGGCCAGTATTTTGATCTTCCCCAAAGACAATGATCAGGCGGCGGATGGCATGGGCCAATAAAGACAAGTGCGGTCGGGGCGTCGTAACCTGAGCCTGTGATTGTGGTTGCGGTCTTAGCGGGCAATCGAAATATGTTGCTGACGAGCCCCGGAGCGCTGAAGGGAGTTGTTGCCAATCCAAAACAAGCCGGGAGCTCTAAAGAGCACGTGGCGCGGGGTGCGCGCTATGAGCATATTGTACCAAATTGAGACAAAGTTTGAGCGTTGAGCGGGTGCAAAAGAACGTTACGATAGCTTAACTTGCCGCCTCGCACGGTTTCTGCAATATTGCTGGTTAAATAGCGCAATGATGCGGCCGCGGTGCCGTAAAGGAGTGAATATTCCATGGGAACTTTGAGTGTATGGCACTGGTTGATCGTGCTTGTTGTGGCAGTGCTGTTATTTGGCGGAAGTGGCAAAATTTCCAACATTATGGGTGATGTCGCCAAAGGCATTAAGAGCTTCAAAAAGGGCATGAAGGACGATGAAGACATTGCCGATGGCGCCGATGGTGGCAAGACAATCGACAATGTGGCGTCGACCAAGGCCGAGACCAGCACAGAGCAAAGCAAGGCCAGCTGAGGTGCTTTAAAGCGCCGGCAAATCTGTTGATGATGGTTTAGGGCGCCGCCAGGATCGATCAAGGTTCCGGCGGCGGTTCTTTGTTCAAGACCAGTGAGCGCGCTTGGTGGTACAACAAAACTTGGTAAACCGAACCGCGACAAAGCCGGCAACCGTGCTACAGTTCGTGACCAAAGAGCGCAGCCAAAGCCCTGGGCTAAGTCCTGGAATGGATATTTGGCTTCACACTGGCTAAGCCAGAACTGGCTAAGCCAGTGATTTTAGACGAGGCGGCAAGAGCAAAATGTTCGATATCGGCTGGATGGAACTCATGATCGTGGGCACGGTCATGCTGCTTGTGGTGGGACCCAAGGAGCTACCGGGCCTGTTGCGCACGATTGGGAAATATGTCGGTGTCGTGAAGCGGCAGGCGAATGAATTTCGCGCGCAATTTGACGAGGCGATCAAGGAAAGCGATTTTTCCGATCTGAAAAAGGATATGGAAAATCTCGGCGAAGAGACCGAAAGCTCCATGCGCGACGCCAAAAATGCACTGGATGAAGATCTGGCGGAATTTGACGATCACTCCTCTCTTGATGATGACGATTACGACGACGACTGGGTGGACAGTGTCGCCGCGCCGGATAAAAAAGCGGCGGAAAGTAAGTCGTCAGAAAAGAGTGCGGATAAATCCACTGCGACCGTTGAAGATAAAACCGTTGAAGATAAAACAGAGCAAACTGCCATGGGCGGCGATTCAGGCAATGGTGGTGCTGGCGGGAGCTCCAAAAGTTCACCAAGTGAAAACGGATCGATGAACGGCAGCGCACCGGCCAATGGTCATGCCATGTCTGACCCAATATCCCAAAGTGGCGACGGCGAGGGCGCCAAGGCGCAAGCCCTTGATGAGAGGAAAAGCGACGCGTGAGCACGTCAACCAATCGCAGCGAAGAAGACATCCAGTCCTCGCAAGCGCCCTTGATGGAACATTTGATCGAACTGCGGCAGCGCCTGATTTATATTCTGGGCGCGATGTTTGCGATGTTCCTCATTTGCTTTGCGGTGTCCGAATACATTTTCAATATCTTGATGTGGCCGTTCGTTAATGTGGTCGGGCCGGAAAATGCCAAAGCCATTTACACCCATCTGCTGGAGAAGTTCTTTGTCGATCTGAAGATCGGC
>JAJRRE010000358.1 GCA_024279745.1 Alphaproteobacteria bacterium | reverse complement strand
ATTGGCAAGGCCAAGGCGCAAAAAGACGATGAAACCGCTGCCAAACTCATGGCTGAGGTGGCGGACCTGAAGGGGTTTATTCAGGCGGGCGAGGAAGAGGAGCGCAAACTGGATGCGGCTCTGGTTGCCGCGTTGGAAGTGTTGCCTAATGCCCCGCTCGATAGTGTGCCCGTGGGCGCCGATGAGGCCGACAATGTGGAGCTGCGCCAGGTCGGGGAGACGCCCGAATTTGCCTTTGAAGCCAAACAGCATTTTGAATTGGGCGAAGCGCTCGGGCTGATGGATTTTGAAGCCGCTGGCAAAGTGTCGGGGTCGCGCTTTGTCTTTTTGAAAGGCGCATTGGCGCGGCTGGAACGCGCGCTGGGTCAGTTCATGCTGGATCTGCAAACGGGCAAGCATGGCTATAGCGAAATGGCGCCGCCAATATTGGTCAATGACGACAGTCTGTATGGCACCGGCCAGTTGCCAAAATTTGAAGAAGATTCGTTTCGGACCACTGACGGCCATTGGCTGATCCCAACTGGTGAAGTCCCGCTGACCAATTATGTGCGCGGCGATATCATTCCCGAAGATCAATTGCCGTTGCGGTTTACAGCGCTAACGCCGTGTTTTCGCTCCGAAGCTGGATCGGCGGGACGCGATACCCGCGGCATGATCCGCCAGCACCAGTTTTCCAAAGTCGAAATGGTTTCAATCACGACGCCTGAGGCCTCGAATGACGAGTTGGAGCGCATGACGTCTTGCGCTGAAGAGGTGTTGAAACAGCTCGGGCTGTCCTATCGTGTGATGTTATTATGTACTGGCGATATGGGCTTTGGCGCACGGCGTACCCACGATCTTGAGGTCTGGTTGCCGGGGCAAAATGCCTATCGCGAAATCTCAAGCTGTTCGGATTGCGGCGACTTTCAGGCGCGGCGGATGAATACAAGGGTGCGGCGCAAGGACGTCAAAGAGCTGATCCACGTGCATACACTGAACGGTTCGGGGCTGGCGGTCGGGCGCACCTTGGTGGCGGTGATGGAAAACTACCAGCAGGCAGACGGCTCAATCGCGGTCCCCGATGTATTGCAATCCTATATGGGTGGGCTCACCAAGATCGCCCCGCTAGTGTGAAGCCCGAGGATTGGCCGGGGTTGAGTGCGCGCACATATGACGTCGCAAACAGGTTCGGCTCAGCTCGTTCGCGGGCTTAATAAAATGACGGCGGCGCCGGTCAGGCAAATCGCGGCGCCAATAACGTCCCAGCGGTCCGGCCGTTGCCCTTCGATAATCCACATCCAGGCAAGCGAGGAGGCAATATAGACGCCGCCATAGGCCGCATAGGCGCGTCCCGCAAATGAGCTGTCGATTTTGGTCAATAATACGGCAAATGCTGCCAGCGCCAATGTGCCCGGCACAACCCACAACACCGATTTGCCAAGCTTTAGCCAGGACCAGAACGCGAAACAACCGGCGATCTCGGCCAGCGCGGCAAAAAGATATATGAGTGCGGCGGACATAGTATCTGGACCAATAGTGAAGCGGTGTCAGATGAAGCCGAAACTAATCATCTAATACAATCTAACCCAGCAGCGCGCGCACCATGGCGCCGGCCTTGCCAAAATCCATCTGGCCGGCATAGCGTTTCTTCAGCTCACCCATCGTGCGCCCCATATCCTTGAGGCTGGCCGCACCCAATTCCTTGACCACATCGCCGACAACGGTTTTCATTTCGTCTTCGCTCAATTGCTTGGGCAAAAACTCCTGAATGATGGTGATTTCGAGCGCTTCCTGGTCTGCCAGTTCGGCGCGCCCGGCTTCTTCATAGGTCTTGACCGATTCGCGGCGCTGCTTGATCATTTTGGCCAGCACATCAAGGATCTCGCTTTCTTCAATGCGCTCCTTGCCCGACCCACGCGCGGCGATATCCCGGTCGGTGATCGACGCGGTGATCAAACGCAACGTCGAAATGCGTTTCTTTTGCTGGGCTTTCATAGCCGTTTTAAGGGCATCGCGGAGGCGTTCGCGCATTCGAATCTCCTAAACTATCGGTTAAAACCATCATGTACGAGCCATGGCCCCATCTAGCAAGTGGTGATCATATCAAATGCACAAGTTGACCTAATGAGGGCGCTGGCCTAGTTTCGCGCGCGGGAGCGTGGCAACAACGCAAATGATCGATGTTCAATAACATTCGTGCGGCACTGCGGCCCGCATATTCCTCAGGTGAGTATTCGTTTGTTGGGTTGCGTTTGATGTCCGCCTCGCCGCTGGCACCAGGGTGCGGCGTTGATATGGGTTGATGCGCGCGCCGGATTTAGCGTAGAGGGCTGGTAGTTGGCCAGGCTAATTAGTTCGATAGAATGGGGCAGATCATGAGCGCTGTACAATCACAAATCACTGGAACAAGCCCGTGGGCCCGGCCCGTTCAAACGGCGCGACTTGTGTTTGCCGACGGGACCGAAATCAAGGGCTATGGTCTGGGAGCAACCGGCAGCGCAATCGGCGAAGTTTGTTTTAATACCGCCATTACCGGTTATCAGGAAATTCTGACCGATCCGTCCTATGCCGGCCAGATCATCACATTCACCTTTCCCCATATCGGCAATATCGGCACCAATGACGAGGACGGTGAGACGACCAATGCCGCGTCGCGCTCTGGGGTGCGCGGGGCGGTGCTGCGCGCCGACATTACAGATCCTTCCAATTATCGATCACAAGCACGACTTGATGCGTGGTTGAAAAGCCGCGGTATTATCGCCATCACCGGTGTCGACAGCCGCGCGCTAACGGTGCTGATCCGCGAAAATGGAATGCCCAATGCGATGATTGCGCATGAACCGTCGGGTGAGTTTGACGTCAAGGCGCTTGCCAGCGAGGCCAAGGCCTGGCCGGGGCTGGACGGCATGGATCTGGTGCCTGATGTGAGCTGCACGCAAAGCTATTCGTGGCGCGAGAAAAGCTGGGGCTGGGGCGAAGGGTACAAGAGCGCAGAGCAACACGAGTTTAATGTTGTGGCCGTCGATTTTGGTTTGAAACGTAATATCCTGCGCTGCCTGGTCGATGCTGGTTGCAATGTTACCGTGGTTCCGGCGGCAACGCCCGCTGAGGACATTCTGGCGCGAGATCCCGATGGTATATTTCTATCTAATGGCCCCGGCGATCCGGCGGCCACCGGCGTTTATGCGGTGCCGCAAATTCAGGCGCTGGTCGCATCGGGCAAACCCGTCTTCGGCATCTGTCTGGGTCATCAATTGCTTGCCCTGGCGCTAGGTGCCAAGACCATGAAAATGCACCAGGGCCATCACGGCGCCAATCATCCGGTGATGGATCACACGACCGACAAGGTGGAAATCACGTCGATGAACCATGGCTTTGCCGTCGACCGCGCCAGTTTGCCCGATAGCGTCGAAGAGACCCATATCTCGCTGTTCGACGGCAGCAATTGCGGCTTGCGGCTCAAAAACAAACCAGTGTTTTCTGTGCAATATCACCCTGAAGCGTCGCCCGGCCCGCAGGACAGCCATTATCTTTTTGCCCGCTTTGCCAATCTGATGCGCAAAGCCATGGGCCGCGTGCTGATCGAAGAACGCTAACGTTACACGCTAGGCGTTACACGCTTAACGTTGCACCCTAGCGTTACACGCTGAACGCTCAACTGGGGAACGCTCTACGTTGAACACTCAACGTTTTGATTTGTTGACCGCTGGCCATGTTTGCGCTGCCATTTGTGAACTTGTCGTGACTTGCCCACCTCAGCGCAAAATCCTACAATTTGCCCATGGATGGGCATGATCAAGGCGACGCGTGCAGCGGTTCCGCCGCAACTGTTAACGACGGTTTGACCCGGTGGCGCTGGGGTCTGCACGACTTTCTTCAATTGCAAAGCGACCGGCGATTTGATCTGTCACACGGGGTCGAACTGATTGGTGGGGAGCTGATTGCAATGAGCGCGAAAACCGAGCGCCATGAAGTGCTGCGGGTTGAGATCGCCAACCGCCTGGCCCGGCAACTCCCCAACAACATGCGTGTCATGACCGGGCTGGGCTGGCAGCCGGGTGATGGCGGTTATTATGAGCCCGATCTGGTGATGTTTGAAACCAGTGCCAATCCAGCGGGGCTGTCCGGCGCGGCGATGGCGCTGGTGATCGAAATCGGAACCGGTGAAATGCTTGGCGAGATTAATACGAAAGCCACTCTTTATGCGGCGCTGGGTGTGCGCGATTATTGGGTCGTCAATGCGCAAACATTGGAGACCCGGATTTATCGCGCTCCGGCCGCGAATGGCTTTGGCCGGTTAAAAATTGTATCATCGGGCGCGGCGGTGACGCCCCTGGCGCTGCCGCAAATTGAGATGAAGTTTTCGACGTTGGGATTGGGAAGTCTATGAAACCTCGACTGGTAAATTGGCGCCAGAAAACAGCGCCAATGTTGGTGCCGATGTTGACACTGGTGTTGGTCGTCAGCGCTGGTTTGGCTGCGATTAAATATGCGCCTGTGCGCGCGCAGTCTTTGCCGGTAAGCGGCGGCACCGCTGCACCTGTCAACCCGCTTGGCCATTGGCAGGCGAGCGAGCTGACGACACATCCGCTGGTTGGCAAGATCTGGAGCGCGCGAAGCAAAGGGCTTGTTGCGCTTCAGCCGCTGGCCAAGGCGATTGCGCTTGCCGATTTTGCTTTGCTGGGCGAGGTTCATGATAACCCTGACGTCCACCGGGTACAGGCCTGGGCGCTGGGCGTGCGGGCCAGGGCGCGCGGGACATTACCCGTTGTTATGGAGATGCTCAATGACGCCCAGCAGCCGGTGCTCGATGAGTTGTTCGGCAAGGGCAAAGGTACGCGCTCAGCGCCCAAGGGCGCTGGCACACCGTCTAAGCAGGAGGGGGCGGCGGCGCTTAGCGCTGCAACAGTTTTGAAACGCCTGCAATGGAACAAGACCGGCTGGCCCGACGCCAAAATTTATGAACCAATCATTACCGCTGTGCTATCTGCGAAAGGGACGCTTTACCCCGGCAGCTCGGCGCGCGGCGTCGTGCGCAAAATCGGCAAGCAGGGATTTAAAAGCCTGAAAAAGGCGCAGATTAAACGCCTTGGACTGGAGAGCGGATTGCCGGAGCCGCTGGCCAAAGACCTGCGCCGCGAGTTGCAGGAGGGTCATTGCAATATGCTCCCTGAACGCGCCATGCCGGCAATGATGAAGGTGCAGCGCTACCGCGATGCAATCATGGCGGCGGCGCTGGTGCGGGCGCGCAAGGGCGTGCGATTTGGCGCTGCGGGTTCAACTGATGCTGGCGCAACTGGCGCGGGCGATGCTGGCGCATCCTTGATTGCTGGCAATGGTCATGTGCGCGCCGACCGGGCGGTGCCGCGTTATCTGCGCGCCATGGTCCCCGGCGCGCGCATTGTAGTTGTGGCCATCATGGAAGTGGAGGCAGGTGAAAGCGATCCGGCGAGCTATGTCCCGCGTGGTCTTAATGAAAAAGCAGCAGCTGATTTTGTCGTCTTTGTGCCGCGCCAGGCACGCAAGGATCAATGCGAAGAATTGCGCAAAATGTTTTCGAAAATAAAAAAGAATAAGCAAAAGAAAGCGAAATCGAAAACGAAAGAAAACCAAAATTAGAAAGATGCATTGGAAGAGGGGCGCGGCCAGCTTGCAAGCTGTTTTTTCGGTGTGACTGCGCGGCCCTATTCAGCGGGAACCACGGATTGGCGTTTACCATTTTCGTTTCCGCCGCCGCTATTGCTGCCGCTACCTTTGCCGTTCAAATGTATCTGGTCGCCCTGCGCTGTATCGTTCAGGGGCTGCAGGCATTGCCGCGCCGCGTTTTGAGCCGCCCGCCGGATCTGGTCCGACAAATCGCCATCGCCGATCGCGCGCGCCAGCACCATGCCGCCAATGCAGGTGGCGGCCAGCGCCAAAGCCTGATCGCGCGCGCTTTGATGCGGCGACGGTTTGAGGTTGCGCTCAAAAATTGAAACCATGCCCTCAAACAGTTTTTGGTAGCCGGCTTTCACATCAGGCCCGCCGCGCGCGACATCAGACGGTAGCGCGATTAGGGGGCAAAGACCGGTCATATCGCTCAAATGATGGTCCGACAAATAGGCGTCGACAAAACGGTGCGCCAGCTCTTTGCCCGGCAAGGAGTGATCAATGAAGCCATTGGAAGTTCCGCTATCAATCTGGCATTCCAGATAAGACGCAATGGCTTCGGCAAAAAGCTGTTCTTTGTTCTTGAAGTGATTGTAAAAACCGCCGCGCGTCAGGCCGGCTTCAGCCATGATCTCATCGATTGAGACCTCCGAATAGCCCTTTAATATGAACATATGGCGGGCGCAGGCGACAATGCGTTTGCGGGTCTGGCGTTTGTGATCGGGACTATAGGGCACGGGCTTTCTCCATCGACTTCAACGGCTGCAGTGTAACAGCCTCTTAAATATGTTCACGCACATATTAAAAATATTACCCATTGCTTCCGTTGAAGGTGAAACTGGGTAACGGCAAGTATATGTGCTTGATCATATCAAATTTGCCGTCACGCTAAAGGGCATCAAGAGCAGAACGAGCCGATACAAAGCGGCTCTCAATGAGAAAGTTGCCCGTAAATGAAGCTTTATTATTTTGAGACGCCGAATGCGCGAAAGCCTTGCGCCGTTGCCAAATATCTAGGCTCGCCGGTGGAATATGTAAAAATTGATCTGGCGCAAGGGGCGCAAAAGGCGCCGGACTATCTGGCCATAAACCCCAATGGGCAGATCCCCGCCTTGGTCGACGGCGACAAGGTTATTTTGGAATCGCAAGCGATCATGTGTTATCTGGCACAAAAGGCGGGTTCGGATCTGTGGCCGGGCGATGAGCGGCAGATTGAAATTATTCGCTGGTTCAGCTGGGACAGCGCTCATTTATCGCGTCATGCCGGAATGCTGGTCTGGCAAAACATGATAAAGTCTATGTATGGGTTGGGCGGGCCCGACGCCAAGGCGGTCGAAGTCGCCACAACCAAATTCAAACAGTTTGCAGGCGTGTTAGACGCCCATTTATCAACGCGCTCGCATCTGGTTGGCGATCAGCTTTCCGTGGCCGACTTTTCCGTGGCAGCGTTCCTGGCTTATGCGCAGCCGGCTAAAATTCCGCTTGGCGATTTTTCCCATATCAAACGCTGGCATGACGCGCTGCTGGAGTTGCCGGCGTGGCGCGAACCGTTCCCGGCGTAAGCCGTGTTCGTGCAGGCACAAAGGTACCAACAATAATTGCAAAGGAAACCTCTATGACAACAGAATTATGGATGCTGGTTGGTGTGGTGAGCGTATTTATTACACTTAGTTTCGTGCAGGCCATGAGCCTACTGGTAGCAATTGGCGCAAAAGCCGCCGCCAGCAGCCGCGATGGTTTGCCAGCTTACCAAAATGGACTTGCCGGGCGGGCACAGCGCGCGGTGGCCAATCATATTGAGGGGCTGGCAATGTTTGTGCCATTGGTAACGGTCATCGCGGTTGCCGGAATAGCAACCCCGGTGACGGCATTGGCAAGCAAGGTTTATCTGGGCAGCCGCATTGCTCATGCAATCGTTTATCTGATCGGGATTGCGTGGATCCGCTCAATCGTTTTTGCCATTGGCATGGCAGCACTGATTGCATTGCTGGTTGCGATTGTCTGGCAATAGGAAAATTGAAAGAGGAGAGAATATTCTATGAGTGACGACAAAAAACAAACGGGCGGTTGCCAATGTGGCAGCGTGCGCTATGAGGTCAGCGGTTCGCCGATGCTGTCGGTTAAATGCCATTGCACCGATTGCCAAAAATCGACCGGCGCCGGTCATATGATGGGCGCGGCATACCTTGATGGCCAGTTTTCGATGAGCGGCGAGACCAGCAGTTACAGCTATCAGGCCGACAGCGGTGGCACGGTGACGAGCGAGTTTTGTAAGACCTGCGCGTCGACGGTGATCAGCCGCTCAACCAGTTACCCCAAAATGGTGATGGTGCGGATCGGCACGCTTGACGAGGCAATGGATTTCAAACCCATGATCCAGGTGTTCGCCAAACACAAACGGTCCTGGGATAAGGACTGGCCCGATGTGCCCAGCTTTGACGAGATGGCACCGGCGCCGGGGAAATAATGCGGTATGGTAAGTGTGATATAGCTTAGGGTTGGGCGGCCCGTGATCGCAACACAAAATGATGTCATCGCGGGGCTCGTTCCCGCGATCCCGGTTGCACAAAAAAGAAGTCAGGGGCGGACTGACAGTGAGTGCAAATCAACCAATTCACCAGTTCGAAGCCAGATAGCTGTAACACCTACCGGTATGACAATTTTTTTAGACCCAGTGCCTCAGCGCTAATTTAATCGGATAGAAGTGCACTGTTGCCGGTATCACGGGTACAACTTTGAGCGGTGCGCGCGGGTTTCGGGATCCCGGCAACAAGCGCCGGGACGACATTTGCCGGGACGACATTTGAATGTGGGGTAACTCGTGTAGATAATTTGTCGGCTCGGTCTTACACCCGCTACAACTATAAAACGCGGCAACTTATCGGTTGCCGCGTTTGGAAATGGTTTGATCTGACAGGAGCAGCGCTTAGCGCCGTCCTATTATTGTGCGCTGCCTTCGGCGCCTTCTGCAACACCTGCCGGTGGTGCCAAACCTGCCAATCGGCAGCCTTGTGCCAGCGGACCGGCGGGCATTAATTCATAGACATATTCAATGCCGCCCTTGGCTTTAAAGCGCGCTTTCAGGGCCGAGCAAAGTGTGCGCAGCCGCGGCGCTGCCTCATCACGATAAGCGCCCTGCAAAACACGGATTACCTCCCAATGGTCGTCGGTGAGCGACAAACCATTTTGAGCGGCGAGTGTTTCGGCGTCTGCCGTCGTCCAGCCGTCCGGGGCGTCGGGGAATGTCGGGTCGCGCTGCGCTGAAGCGCCGGGATTAACAAAGTCATTAATGGTTGTGGCCAGCATGGGGGGCTCCTCTTAAGTCGTACAAAGTATTTGGTCGTTCCAAATGACGCTTGGCGGCGTTGCTGTTAAGGGGAATGAGTGTATTGCAGACGCCGCCCGCCGGTTTGGAGGACCCACTATAGGCCAATAATGACAGAATGTCGCGCTTTGTTGCTATAAAATTGATCAAGACTTTGTACGTCGTTCAGCGTGCTGGCCGAGCCCGCTGGTTGACGTTTCAGGTCCCCTGGCCAATATCCCCGGCTTTAACCAGCAATCCACTAAGCGGGCCCACCAACCGGCCCCACTAAGTGGGTTACCAGGGCAGCTTGTAGCCTTCGGCGTGCCAGAATGTGCCGGTTGTCGCCATGCTCAGATCGTCAATGCGCTGGATCAGGCCGTTGGCGGCGACGGCTGGTTCAATGCCGCCGGAATTGCCGGTCATATCGGTTGTCACATAGCCCGGATGCAGGAGAATAACCGGGATTTCGCCGGCCTTGAAGTCAATCGCCAGGTTTGCCCCTGCCATGTTAACCGCCGCTTTCGACATCCGGTAGCCGTAATTGCCGCCCGAACCGTTGTCTTCCACTGAGCCAACACGGGACGAGACAATCGCGATCTTTGATCCGGGCTTGAAGTTAGCGCGCAGGGCGTTGGTGACCCGTAGCGGCGCCAGCGCATTGACTTCATATTGCGCACGCATCCTATCAAAGTTGAGATCGTCCAGCGTCTCGCGCGACAACAGCCCGGCATTATTAATCAACACATCGATTTGCCGTCCGGCCATCTTATGGGCAAAGTCTGCCACGCTTTCATCGCTGGTCACATCAACGCCGGAATGAACTTCGGCGCCCATCTGCGAGAGCACATCACTGGTGCCGCGATTGAGCACAATGACGTCATCGCCGCGCGCTTTATATTGCAGTGCCAGCTCAAGTCCAATACCGCGATTGGCGCCAGTGATAACAATGGTGCTCATGATGCTCTCCCCAATATATTGTTTTGTGTGATTAGATATCTTTGCCAATAACAAGATATTATTGCCAGTAAGAATATAGTGATTGCGGCGGCGATTATTGTTGCTGCTCCTTGAGGAGCAAAGCCGCCAGCCGATCTTTAATTTTCTCCCAATAATAAATGGAGAGCGCGCTGGCGAATACAAGTGACACGGGCGGCGCCCGCGCAAATCCGTCCTGCGTGAGTATTGCAGTTCAAATTGGCGCGGGTGCTTGGGCTAGGTTGTGTTGACCGGTGGCACTCTCCTAGGCACGTCTACACATTCGCAACCTGGGGAGCAATTTAGGGAGCGATCAATTGAGTTGTTACCAGCAATTGCCCCATTTCATGCAGCGGCGCATCTTATTGCGCATTTTCCGGCGCATGGTCTTGCGCCAATCGATCGCATCGTCGCGCCCGTCGCGGTTGCCATCGCGCTGACCAGTGCGCCAGCCAAGTCGGTAGCCGACCTTATAACCCTTCTTATAGCCGCGTACATAATCGCCAAAACTGGAAGAGCGGGCAAAGCTGTTGCGTAATGTGTCTTCGTATGACGCCTTGTAGGCATCTTTATAACCGTCCTGATAGCCATGTTTGCGGCCGACAGCTTTGCCACGCGTATAGCCCTGCCAATAAGCGCTTGTGCGTGCTTCGGCCGGTGTAGCGGTGGCGGCCGTGACACTTGTTACGGCGATGGCGGCAAATGCCGGTAGAACCATCTTGGTCAGGAAGTGTCGCCGCTCAATTGCGTTTTGGTTGTCGGCGCTGATTGTTTTCGTTGTAACGGACATTGTGTTGTCTCCTCGCGAATTTGACTGTGCCCCATGAGGACCACAATGCGAGGGCGGCGCTGTATTGGCGCTGAATAGCGTATTCATGCGCCGTTAAGATTTCAGATTGACTGGTTTGCAGCAAATAGCAGCGGGCAAACAACCCGTTAGAGTTTTGGCGCGCAAACTCAACATTGGCCTGAACAGTCCTGATGTGCAGTACAATGAGGATTGGTATTCAATCTGTGGCATGCGGTTATTGGAGCCTAAAGCCAAGGTGCCGTTTGCTTCGGGCGGACCCTCCACCCTCTCATCCGTCGAGCCGCAATGTCGCAGCGTCAACATTTACACAGCTATTCACGCCCCTTAAGGCCGATCGGCTATAGCCAAAGCTGCGCCATTGCCATAAAACGCCATTCCAATGGCAAAACGCACCGACATATCCTCGATCATGATCATCGGGGCCGGACCAATCGTTATTGGTCAGGCCTGCGAGTTCGATTATTCCGGCACTCAGGCCTGTAAGGCGCTGAAGGAGGAGGGGTATCGGATCATATTGGTCAACTCCAATCCAGCGACCATCATGACCGACCCGGATCTGGCCGATGCAACTTATATTGAGCCGATCACGCCTGAAATTGTTGCCAAGATCATTGAAAAAGAACGGCCCGATGCGTTGCTGCCGACGATGGGCGGACAAACGGCGCTGAACACGGCGCTGGAGCTGAATAAGCGCGGCGTGCTGAAAGAATTTGGCGTTGAGCTGATCGGCGCCAAGGCCGCAGCCATTGATATGGCCGAAGACCGGCAATTATTTCGCGAAGCCATGGGCCGGATCGGTCTTGAAACGCCGCGCTCGGTGATGGCGACCAGCTTGACTGAAGCTATGGACGGTATCGATCATGTCGGTCTGCCGGCGATTATTCGCCCGTCATTCACGCTTGGCGGCACCGGCGGCGGCATTGCCTATAACAGGGGCGAATATATCGAGATCGTCACATCCGGTCTGGACGCCTCACCCACCACCCAGGTGCTGATTGAAGAAAGCGTGCTCGGCTGGAAAGAATATGAGATGGAGGTGGTGCGCGATACCGCCGACAACTGCATTATTATTTGCTCCATTGAAAATATCGATCCGATGGGCGTGCACACGGGCGATTCCATGACCGTCGCCCCGGCGCTGACGCTGAGCGATAAAGAATATCAGATCATGCGCAACGCCTCGATTGCGGTGCTGCGTGAGATCGGGGTGGAAACCGGCGGCTCGAATGTACAATTTGCGGTCAACCCTGAGGATGGGCGCCTGATCGTCATTGAGATGAACCCGCGCGTGTCGCGCTCATCGGCGTTGGCGTCCAAGGCAACCGGTTTTCCCATTGCGAAAATCGCCGCCAAGCTGGCGGTTGGTTATACGCTGGATGAGCTGCAAAACGACATCACCGGCGGCGCTACACCCGCATCATTTGAGCCGACCATCGATTATGTTGTCACTAAGATCCCGCGCTTTGCTTTTGAAAAGTTCGAGGGGGCCAAGGATACGTTGACCACCGCGATGAAGTCGGTCGGCGAAGTCATGGCCATCGGCCGCACGTTTAATGAGAGCCTGCAAAAAGCGCTGCGCTCGATGGAAACGGGGCTGACCGGGCTTGACGATTATCAGCTGGACGGGCTCGGTCAGGGCGACGACAAAAACGTTATTCGTGCCGCGCTGGGTCATCCCACGCCAGACCGCTTATTGAAGGTCGCGCAAGCGCTGCGTCTTGGTTTCGATGAGGAGCAGATCCACGCCTATTGCGGCATTGATCCATGGTTCTTATCGCGCCTGAAAGAGATCGTCGATTTGGAAGCGCGGGTACGCGAGCATGGTTTGCCTGACGACGCCGAGCAATTGCGGATGCTCAAAGCCAATGGCTTTTCCGATGAGCGCCTAGCAAGCCTCTCAGGGCAGACCCGCGAGCAGGTGCGCGATGCTCGCAACCGCCTGGAGGTGCAGCCGGTCTATAAGCGCATCGATACCTGCGCTGCGGAATTTGCGTCGCCAACGCCCTATCTTTATTCGACCTATGAAAGCGCGCTGATCGACAAACCGATGTGCGAAGCGCGCCCAACCGCCAATGAAAAGATCATTATTCTGGGCGGCGGGCCGAACCGCATTGGCCAGGGGATTGAGTTCGACTACTGTTGTTGTCATGCCTGTTATGCGCTGACGGCGGCGGGCTTTGAAACGATCATGGTCAACTGTAATCCTGAAACGGTTTCCACCGACTATGACACCTCCGACCGGCTGTATTTCGAGCCACTGACGACTGAAGATGTGCTTGAGATTATCGCTAAGGAAATGACCAACGGCAAAGTCAAAGGCGTAATCGTGCAGTTTGGCGGGCAGACGCCGTTGAAGCTGGCGCAAGCGCTGGAAGCTGCCGGCGTGCCGATCTTGGGGACCTCGCCCGATGCCATCGATCTGGCCGAAGACCGCGACCGCTTCAAGGCGCTGGTCGAAAAGCTGGGACTGCGCCAGCCCGAAAGCGGTATCGCCGGCGACCCGCGCGAGGCCAAGGCCATCGCTGACGGCATTGGTTATCCGGTTGTTATTCGCCCGTCTTATGTGCTGGGCGGCCGGGCGATGGAAATCGTCCATGACGGCGCGGAACTGGAGCGCTATATTCTGCGGCTGTCAGCAACGCTCGACCGCCCGTCAGAGCTGCTGGTATCAAAGCGCCGACCGTTGTTGATTGATCGCTATTTGACCGATGCGGTTGAAGTTGACGTGGATTGCCTGAGCGATGGCAAAGACACATTCGTCGCCGGCATCATGGAGCATATTGAAGAAGCGGGCATACATTCGGGCGACAGCGCCTGTTCGATCCCGCCCCATTCGCTCAGCGACGAACTTATCGCGCGGCTTGAAGAGCAGACCCGCAAATTGGCATTGGCGCTGAATGTGGTTGGCTTGATGAATGTACAATTCGCGATCAAGGAAGACGACATTTATCTGATCGAAGTGAACCCGCGCGCCTCGCGTACCGTGCCGTTTGTCGCCAAAGTCATTGGCAAACCAATCGCCGGGATCGCCTCCAAGATTATGGCCGGCGAGCCGCTTGCCAGTTTCGGGCTGGTGAAAAAGAAGCTGGCGCATGTCGGCGTCAAAGAAGCGGTCTTCCCGTTTGCACGCTTCCCCGGCGTTGATCCGGTGCTTGGGCCCGAAATGCGCTCGACCGGCGAAGTCATGGGGCTTGATACCGATTATGCGCGCGCTTTTGCCAAGAGCCAGTTGGGCGCCGGTCAGGTGCTGCCCGTTAGCGGCACGGTCTTTGTCTCGGTCAAGGACGGCGACAAGGATAAAGTGGTGGCGCCGATCAAGTCGTTGATCTCGATGGGTGTCACGGTCATTGCGACAGGCGGTACCAAGCGCCATCTGGAAGCCAATGGCGTGGCTTGCGATAAGGTCAATAAGGTGCTTGAAGGGCGCCCGCATATCGTTGATGCGATGAAAAACGGCGCTGTGGATATTGTTTTCAATACCACCGGCGGCGCCACCGCTTTGTCCGACAGCAAAGATATTCGGCGTACGGCCTTGATCAATAATATTCCGTACTATACAACCCTTTCCGGTGTTCTGGCGGTGACTTTGGCGATTTCAGCGTTGAAATCCGGTGATCTTAAAGTTGCCCCACTGCAAAGTTATGTCGGCTGATCGCAAATTAGCTGGCAAAATATACGTCAACAGAAAAATCTGCTTGAATGGGCGGATGTCTTGTTGGATCATCCCAAATAAGTTGACCAGATCGATTGGTTGCAAAGCTAATCAGGGGATTTGGCCAGATCGGTCGGCGGGCAGACTGCCCGGTCGTAGTGGTGTAT
>JAJRRE010000357.1 GCA_024279745.1 Alphaproteobacteria bacterium | reverse complement strand
TCATGCAACGTCCTGCCGCCTTTCGCTTTACTCATCGCCATCGCGCTTCAGCGCCAATCCCAAATCATAAACCCGGCGCCGCGCCACTTTCAGATCCGCTGCGATTTCCTTTGCCGCATCGCGCAGGGACAAACTTTGCAGTGCATCGCGAAGCCGGACCACGATCATATCATCGTCAACCACAGCGGCGCCCGGTGGGCCGACCAGAATAACAATCTCACCCTTGATTTTGCTTTCACTCGCCCAGCGCAGCAGATCTTCGGTCGGTCCTCGCCTTATTTCTTCATGCAGCTTGGTCAGCTCGCGCGCCACCACTATTTCGCGCCCGGCCAAAACATCGCCAATATCGCCCAGGGTCGCCGCCAACCGGGAGGGCGCTTCATAGAACACCAATGTCGCGGGTACATCTTTCAGCGCCAGCAACCTGGAGCACCGCGCGCCGCTCTTTGCGCTCATGAAACCGGCAAAGAAAAAACTATCCGTCGGCAATCCCGCAGATGCCAGTGCCGCCAAGGCCGCGGACGGTCCCGGCAACGCAAACACATCATGCCCGGCGGTTGTTACTTCGCGAATTAATTTAAACCCTGGATCGGAAATCAGCGGTGTGCCGGCATCGCTAATCAAGGCCAATCTTTTGCCGTCCTCCAGCGCACGAATAATGCGTGGGCGCTCTCCTGCCGCGTTGTGCTCATGATAAGACCGCAGCGGCGCCGTGATCGAATAATGGGACGTAAGCGCCCGGCTATGACGGGTATCCTCGCAATAGATCATGTCGGCAGCTGCCAATGTCGCCAGCGCGCGCAAGGTGATATCGCCCAAATTTCCGATCGGCGTCGCCACCACATAGAGCCCCGGCTTCAGGCCGCGCGCCTGCAACCGGTCCAACTCGCGCACCGCGCTTTGCCCCAAAATCTCATTTACCGGCCCTTTCAAGCCGTGCCCTAACGTCGCTCTTTGGCTTGCATCATCAGCTCCATCGGGCAAAGTCACCGCCCCGGCAGCAGTTGAGTGATCGCCTTTATGTGCCATTAGTGCCATTCCTGCTTCTACAAGCCGTGATTATCGCAATAGCGCCATAATCAAAACTGGATGAATTTTCAAGTTTTATCAACATATTACAAGGATACAGAACCATTTAAACGCCCCCCTTTGGCAACTGTTATTCACAGGCCCCCGCTTGCTCAAATCTGCGAATTAGCGTCTTTGTGCCCACAGTGTTGCTTCAAAAGTTCGCTCACGTAAATGACAACGGCCCAGAAGGCGAACTTATGAACCAGCATTTTGGTAGAACACTGCGACGTCCAGACATGTAACAAATCCGCGTTTGGTCATAGTCTAATGATAACTCTATCTTCATTAGGCGTCACGGCACCAGGCGAAAACACTGGTAGTACAGCGCTGTAATCTATAGTGTGAATGACAAATGTTTTGCGCCTCAACGATGATATTATTTAATGGCAATAAGCAAAATGGCCAAAAGGCAGAACCTGCATGACGGTTAAGATCGGCCAACTCCCGGCACTAGTCGGTATAACACGCAAAATCAGAGTGCTGGCCTTGTTTCTGGCGAGCGCACTGAGCGCGTTAATTGTGGCGGGCTGTGCTGTGAACGGCTTGTCCAGCGCCAGCGGTCCGGCTACGACGACGTCCTTGGGAACGGCCTCCCAAATTCCGCAAGTTGAAACAGCCACCGCCATAATGGATAAACGCAGCCCGGTTAAAGTGGCGCTCATTCTGCCGCTATCGGGACGGGCACATTCCTCAGCCGTCGCCCGGGCCATGCGCAACGCCGGTGAAATGGCATTGTTCGATTTTGATAATCCCTCGGTGCAACTTATTGTCAAAGATACCAAGGGCACTCCCGAAGGCGCACAAGCTGCCGCGACACAGGCTCTTGCCGCCGGCGCCGAACTGATTATCGGCCCGTTATTTGCCGGCTCCGTCACCGCCATTAAGCCGATTGCTAAACAAGCCAATGTGCCGGTCATTGCTTTTTCATCAGACCCACGCGTTGCCGGCGACGGCGTTTACCTTTTGAGTTTTATCGCCGGTTATGAAGTGCCGCGCATTGTATCCTACGCCGCGTCCCAGGGCCGGCGCCGTATCGCCGCTCTTATTCCCGAAGGCGCTTATGGTAAGATCGTCGAAGAAAAACTGCGTTTGGCAGCGGCTCGATCAGGGGTCACACTGTCCGCCATCGAGTCCTATCCGCAACAAGCCAATGGAATGCTGGCGCCGGTCAAGCGGGTTAAAGAAGCAATGGAGCAGTCGGCCAGCGAAGGCGCACCGGTCGACACGTTATTGATCGCGGCCGACCAGACCTCTTTGCCGATGCTGGGTTCATTAATGCCGTTTGCGCGGATCGATACCAAACAAGTAAAACTGATCGGCACCAGCGGTTGGGATACATCGATTGCGAGCCGTGAAAAGGCTCTGATTGGTGGCTGGTATCCCAGTCCCGATCCGCGTGGTTGGCGCACATTCTCTCGCCGCTATGCCAAAAATAATGGTGAAGGACTGCCGCCGCGTATTGCCAGCTTGACCTATGATGCGGTTTCAATAGCGATCAATCTATCATCGGCTGGCAAAAAGGGGCAGCGTTACAGCATCGCTAATCTGACCCGCGCCAAAGGCTTTGCTGGGACCGACGGCCTGTTCCGCTTTGGCAAAAACGGCCTGCCGGAACGTGGTATCGCCATTTTGGAAGTGCGCAATCAAGGCGGCACCGTTATTGATGCAGCGCCCTCCAGTTTTTCCCGGCGCCCAGCGGCAGCCACAGCCTCGGCCGGTAGCCCAAAAAAGCGCTCGGGGTTCGGCGGTTTATTTAATCTCACGCAAAACCGTTAGGGCTTGATCGATTACTCAGGCGGCGCAGATTGTCAGGACGGTGCGGGCGCCAAACTTTGCGCCACCCGCAGCACCACTTCATTGGTCAAGAACCGCCCCGCCTTTGACGCCCGAATGCGAGTTGTAACGGGCACACCATCAGCCTCACGGCCAACGTCGCCGCGCTGTGGTTCAACCGGCCCGGGCTTAGCCCGTTCAGGCTTAGCCTGTTCGGGTTCAACCTGTTCGGGTTCAACTCGCTCAATCAGGTCCAGCGCCGCCAGCCGGTCAAGTGCCGCTTCATCGGGTGCCAGGCCGGTCAGCCGGGTTAGCCGCGCCAGATCAACCCCTTCAGCCAATCGCAGCCCCATCAACAACATCTCATCGGCCTGCTGCGGCGCTGTCAGCGCGGCGGTTTCAATCAGTGCGCTGCCATCCGCTTCAACCCTGCTCAACCAGGCTTCAGGGCTGCATTCATTCGACAAAGCCGTGCGTTTGCCGCCGACCATCAGCCGTCCATGCGCGCCGGCGCCGATACCGGCATAACAGCCATAGCGCCAATAAATCAGATTGTGCTGCGATTGCTGCCCGGCTGCCGCGTGATTTGAAATCTCATAGGCAGGCAGGCCGTGCGCCTGCATTATATCTTGCGTCAGCTCATAAAGATCATGCGCCGGTTCGCCTTCAGGAACGATCAGCTTGCCGGCCTTATGCAGCGCCGCAAATGGTGTGCCGTCTTCAATGGTCAGCTGATACGCCGATAAATGACCGCCGCTCAGCGCCAGCGCCTCGGTCAGCTCCTGGCGCCAGCCGTGCAAAGTCTGGTCAGGCCGCGCATAAATAAGATCGAACGAATAACGCTCAAAAATATCGCTGGCAATGGCGATGGCAGCGCGCGCTTCTTGCGCCGAATGTAAACGCCCCAGCGCTTTCAGGTCGCTGTCATAGAGCGACTGCACACCCAGCGACACGCGGTTAACCCCGGCGGCGCGGTAGCCCTTGAAGCGGCCCGCCTCGACGCTGGTCGGGTTGGCTTCCAGCGTAATCTCGGCGCCGGGTGCGATAGGCCAATGCGCGGCGATCTCATCCAATATGGCGCCGACGGTGGCCGGGTCCATCAATGATGGTGTGCCGCCGCCGAAGAAAATACTGCTCACCTCTTGGCAGTCGGGCTCCCCCTTTGATAGCTGCGCCATTTGTGCAATCTCGCATTTGTAGGCGGCCAGAAAACGCGGCTCATCAATACCGCCCATGCGCACATGCGAATTGAAATCGCAATAGGGGCATTTGGAGGCGCAGAACGGCCAATGCACATAAATCCCAAAGCCGGGCCGGCGCGATTGAGGAGCCTTCGATTGACCGGTTTCC
>JAJRRE010000356.1 GCA_024279745.1 Alphaproteobacteria bacterium | reverse complement strand
TTCCGTCATGTAATTAAAACAGATATCGTCTTTGTTTGCACTGCTGTTTTTTAAAGATTGATTTGGATAACAGTCATTCCCGTTCGGGCTAACTGTCTTTTCGGCCATTGAACGCCGTTAGCCATCGACACCAACATGGCGCCCAACACTGAACGGCAGCACGACACGGCCAGACCAGCCACGAACCGCCTGATAGTCGTCTACAGTGTCGACATCGCAAAGTTGCGGCGCTGCTCCGACACGGCCGCCGGCCAAATTCGCGATCGTGTCGGCCAAGGCATGGGACGACGACCACCTGACGTTGCAAAACATAGACATCACACGCGGAACCCGAGATTGCCCGACCAGCCAATAGCCACCATCACCGGCCGCTCCCAATACCGCATCACTGGCTCCCAGCTCCCCCAGCGCCTGCCAAAGATGCGCCGGTCTGATTTGCGGAATGTCCGTGCCGATGATCATAACCGCGCCCCCAGGTGCCGTCTGGATTAAATGGTGCATTCGCTGGCCAAGATCTCCGCGCCCCTGTGCCATCCGCGCCAAATAATGCGGCCAAACCCTAGTCGCGATTGCCGTATCAGGCGACACCGCCAGCACAACACGCCAACGGCTGTCGCGCGCCAACCTCACCATGACGGCCCGCGCACAATGGCGAAAAAAATATGTCGCCCGTACTGCTCCAATGCCATTGCTAAGACGTGTTTTCACGCGGCCCATCACCGGCTCCTTGGCCATGATCACAATAGTGGGCGTGCAAGCAGTGCCGCGCTGGTGCAGCGCCGGGTCTCGCCTCCTCGATGGGCGGCAAGAGTATCCCTTGCCGTATTTGGTCATGCGGCGCCGCGATATTTTTGCGGACGATGTTGCAAACACCATGGCGTCTCACTTCTTTTTAGTCATAAAAACGGGCGATTATTCTCGACGGGACATTCAAATAATACAAAAATAAGCAAAATAAATTACGGCCGGAGCGCTTGACATAGCCGTCACGGCGAAACCGTATGGCGCTGGTAACCGCTCTGGTCTGCAAAATTGTGAGCTGATTGCGATGCAGTCGGCGCACTAAATCAACGTCCTCCATCAAAGGCATGTCAAGAAACCCGCCAACATCTTCATAGAGCTGCTTTGGAATTAGCACACCTTGATCCCCATAGGGCAGCCCAAGCAGCCAAGAGCGCAACGACACCAACGCCTCCAATATACGCGGTTTGGCACCTCGATCATCCAGCGCGAAGCGAAACGCAGCGGCGCCCGGCTCCTGTCGCCCCGTCTCCACCTGCTGCATGAACTTGGAAACCTCGCGCTCCCAGCCTATATCGAGCACCGTATCCGCGTGCAGAAACAAGAGCCAACTACCTTTGGCCTGCTTCGCACCCTCCGCCATTTGCGTGCCTCGTCCCGGCGCCGAGGTTAGAAACACCGCGCCCGCGTCATCTGCCATTTGGGCCGTGAGATCACTGGAGCCGCCGTCGACTATGATTACTTCGCGCACCAACCCCTCCACAACCGCCGGGATGAGAGCATTGAAGCAGGCGGGAAGATAGGCTTGAGCATTCAAGGTTGGGATCACAACTGATATCAAAACGACGTCTCTTTACTTAGCAGATTGCCAAAAACCCTTAGAAGGCAGGTTCAAGCAGTTATAAACCCTGCCCGCCTCAGCCGCTTCGGCCGCCTGCGCGCCCGCGCTAACCGACAGCGCCGATCTGGTGAAATCGCGCCCGGCCCGCACAACTGATTAGCGCTGTTATAGCGGCGACACTGCAATCATTGAACCCCAACAATCGGGCCGGCAGCGCGATTAATAATTGACAACATGTTCGCCATATGTTCCTGTCTGTTTTATACCGACCCAATTCGACCAGCGGCGAACAGCAAAAGAAGCGCGAGGAGCATAAAACGAATGTCCGCCTTACCGATTGATACGGTCTTGGAGGAGCGACGGCGCGGGCGCGGTGTGCTCTCTAACAAATCTGGCCGTTTTGAGCGCCATACTCACCATGAATTTGACGATGGATGGGATGGATTGGAAGATCTTGAGCCCCTGCAAACCAGCGTTCAGCTGGAGCCGGCGCGCACAATTATCTCACGCAATACCAGCCCCGATGTGCCCTTCTCACAATCGATCAATCCCTATCGCGGCTGCGAACACGGCTGCAGCTATTGTTATGCCCGCCCGACCCATTGTTTCCTGGGTCATTCAGCCGGGCTTGATTTTGAGACCAAACTCTATGCCAAGCCCAACGCCGCCGAGCTGTTGGAGCAAGAGCTGGCCAACCCACATTATAAACCCCAGACAATTGTCATTGGCGCCAATACCGACCCTTATCATCCGATTGAGCGCGAGCACAAAATTACGCGCGCGCTGCTTGAGGTTCTGGATCGTACTTCTCACCCGGTTGGCATTATCACGAAATCGTCGTTGGTCACACGGGACATCGATATTCTGTCTGCCCTGGCCAAACGAAGCCTCGTCAAAGTGGTGTTGTCGATCACGACGCTGGACCGCCGTTTGGCCCGCAAAATGGAGCCGCGCGCTTCAACACCCGCTCGGCGGATCGAGGCATTGCAAAGATTGCATGAGGCAGGCATTCCAACGGGCGTATTGATTGCGCCAATTATTCCTGCATTGAATGAGCCGGAACTGGAAACTATCATGCGGGCGGGCAAGGATGTCGGCGCGCAAGAGATGGGATATGTTTTGCTGCGCCTGCCGCTTGAAGTCAAAGATCTGTTCGGCCAATGGCTGCAGGAGGCGTATCCCGATAAAGCGCGCCACGTCATGCGCTTGATGCGTGAAATGCATGGCGGCAAAGCCTATGATGCCAGCTTTGCCAATCGGCGCAGTGGAACCGGCCCCTATGCTGATATGCTCGCTGCACGCTTTCAATTGGCGCGCAAACGGCTGAAACTTGATTTGCGGCAGGTCGAATTGCGCAGCGATCTGTTTTGCCCGCCAACCATGCCAGGAGACCAAATGACATTATTTTAATGGTTGAAGCGCGCGGCGCGTTGGGACATTGGGGCGCAGAGACGCTACACGCGGCGTGCGAGTTGCGCAAAGCGTGTGTTGCGCCAAGCGTGTGCCACGCCATGCGTGTGCCGCGCACAAATGCAGGTTTCAAAAAGCTTATCCACAAGTTTCCCGGGCGCCGCATAGGCCGCCGGTACATTCCAGGTCGGAGCCGCAACAATACCGTGGCAAACTATGCCATGACCATAATCGATTCGCTCCGTCCGCCGCCGCGCCGCAATGCTCCGCGCCTTTTGGATTATTCGATTGAGCGCGATGCCATCGAATTACACGGCGCCCCCTTGGCGGGAATAGACGAGGCCGGGCGCGGCCCCTGGGCTGGTCCCGTGGTTGCCGCCGCGGTTATTCTCGACCCCGACAAAATCCCCAATGGCGTCACCGATTCAAAAGCCCTCAATGCCGAAAAGCGTGCTTTGCTATTTCGCAAAATCATGGCGACAGCCCAGGTTGGCGTTGGCATTGCCGATGTGGCGCGCATCGACCGGGACAATATTTTGCAAGCAACACTTTGGGCGATGAGCGAAGCGGTGTGCCAGTTGCCGCAAGTGCCGCAATTTGCGCTGGTCGATGGCAATAAGCTGCCGCGGCTACCGTGCAAAGCGCAAGCTCTTGTCAAGGGCGATGCGCGCTGCTTGTCCATCGCCGCCGCTTCGATCATTGCAAAAGTCACCCGCGACAAAATAATGGAGGCTATGGCCAAGACCCATCCTGGCTACGGCTTTGAGCGGCATAAGGGCTATGGCACAGCTGAGCACCAAGCGGCCCTCGACAAGTTGGGCGTGTGCGCGCATCACCGCCGTTCGTTCAAGCCGATCCAGCTCAAACTCAAGCTGCTATAGCCATTGGTACTTGCTGCGATAGTCTTCGGCGCTGTTGCAAAACGATCAATGCTGAAAGGCCGAAATCAGCCCCGACTTTGCCGGCGGCGAACCTGATCAAAGATCTTTAAAAACTCCACGGCGCCGCATTTGCGCTTGCGTTTAACAATGATGTTGTCAATTTTCTGGAGCAACCCGCGCGCGGTTAAATTCTTGGCTAACGGATTGCGCGAATAGGCTTTGCGGCTGAAAAAATTGGACGACGGTGCGCGCGCTGCAACCGGGCGTATCATTTCAAGCCCCTTGCCATAGCCGACCAGGTTCATCAGCTCCATTTGC
>JAJRRE010000355.1 GCA_024279745.1 Alphaproteobacteria bacterium | reverse complement strand
TTGTACGGCCAGACAGTGTAAAAATCTCAAAACGGGAGGCCGGTTGATGCTCAAAGTGTTTTCCGATGCGCGCAAAAAAGAATATCCAAACTTTCAGGCCGCCGATCAGCCGCTGAAAAATCCGATCAAACGCGAGACCATTGCCAAAGTGCGCGCCTATCGCCATGGCCGCATCAAGCAAAAACTGATTGAGCATGATTGCGCGGCGATCCTGCTGTTCGATCCGCTGAATATTCGCTATGCCACGGACTGTTCCGACATGCAGGTGTGGACCATGCACAATGCGGCGCGCTATGCGATTGTCTGCGCTGACGGGCCGACCATCTGTTTTGAATATCGCAATGCCATGCATCTGGCGCAGGGGCTCGACCAGGTCGACGAAGTGCGCCCGGCGACAAGCTGGTTTTATTTCACATCCGGGCCGTTGGTCGCGCGCAATGCCAAACTGTGGGCGGCTGAAATCGCCGAGATCGTCAAAGCTAATGGCGGCGGCAACAAACGGCTGGCGGTTGATAAAATGGAACCGGCTGGTGTCGACGCCCTGCGCGCCCACGGCATTGAGATTGTCGAGGGCCAGGAGCTTACTGAGACCGCGCGCATGATCAAATCGCCTGATGAGGTTGAGGTGATGCGCTGGACAATAAAGGTCTGCGAGCAGGGCATGGGGCGAATGCGTGAACACTCTATCGCTGGCAAAACCGAGAACGAGATCTGGGCGCAGCTGCATTTTGAAAACATCCGCAATGGCGGCGAATGGATCGAGACCCGGCTGCTGGCGATCGGTGAGCGCACCAATCCGTGGTTCCAGGAATGCTCCGATCATATCGGCAAAGACGGTGATCTTTTGTCCTTTGATACGGATCTGGTCGGGCCCTATGGCTATTGCGCCGATCTTTCTCGCTCCTGGACTATTGGCCTGGTGCCGCCAAGTGACGCGCAACGGCAAATCTATAACTTCGCCCTGTCGGAGATCGAGCATAATATGGGACTGATCAGGCCAGGACTAAATTTCAAGGAGTTTTCGCAAAAGTCGAAACGAATTCCCGAGCGCTATCACGACAATCGGTATTCCTGCGCCTTTCACGGCGTCGGCCTGTGCGACGAATACCCTTCCGTGCCGACACATGTCGATATGGAGCGCGGCGCCGGGCATGACGGCATGATCGAAGAAGGCATGGTCTTGTGCATTGAGAGCTGCACCGGACTGAACGGTGGCCCAGAATGCGTTAAACTGGAGGTGCAGGTTTTAGTGACGGAAACTGGCGCCGAGCAGCTCGACAGTTTCCCGTTTGAAGACTGGGCTTAGGATCTTGGCGTTAAGCCGGCCGGGTCTGGCCGGTGCCGCGCACGATATATTTAAAGCTGGTCAATTGTTCAACGCCGACGGGGCCGCGTGCGTGCATCTTGCCCGTGGCGATACCGATTTCTGCACCCATGCCGAACTCGCCGCCATCGGCAAATTGCGTCGAGGTGTTGACCAGCACAATGGCGCTATCGACCCGGGAGGTAAAGCGGCGCGCGGTGCCGTCGCATTCGGTCAAAATCGCGTCCGTATGCTTTGAGCCATAACGGGCGATATGATCAATGGCCTCATCGACGCCGTCGACGGTTTTGATGGAAACGATTTTGTCGAGATATTCGGTTGACCAGTCTTCTTCGCTTGCCGGTTTAACGCGGCTATCGACCTGGCGTGTCGCCTCATCGCCGCGCACTTCGCAGCCCGCGTCAAGCAATGCCGTAACAATCGGCGTCAGGTAATCTTCATGGGCGCCCTTGTCAACGAGGACCGTCTCGGTCGAGCCGCAAATACCCGTGCGCCGCATCTTGGCATTGACCACGATCGGCACCGCCGCATCGATGTCGGCGCCGCGATCGACATAGGTGTGGCACAGCCCCTCCAGATGGGCAAAGACCGGTACGCGGGCGTCCTGTTGCACGCGGGCGATCAGGCTTTTGCCGCCGCGCGGGATGATCACGTCAATGGTGCCGTCCAGACCTTTCAGCATTTCGCCGACGGCGGCGCGGTCCGTGGTTGGTACAAGCTGGATCGCCGCTTCAGGTAATTCCGCCTCGCGCAGACCTTTGGCCAGACAGGCGGCAATGGCGCGCGCCGAATGAGCGCTTTCCGAACCGCCGCGCAGGATGGCGGCGTTACCGGCTTTCAGACAAAGCGCGCCCGCGTCGGCGGTGACGTTGGGGCGACTTTCATAAATGATACCGATGACGCCAAGCGGCGTGCGCACCCGTTCAATCTTGAGGCCGTTAGGGCGCTCCCAGGCGGCGATTGTCGTGCCGACCGGATCGTCGAGCGCGGCGATATCTTCAACTGCCTTGGCCATCGCCTCAACGCGTGTCCCATCAAGCATTAACCGGTCGAGGAACGCCTCCGGGCGCCCGGCGCCGCGCGCGGCGGTCATGTCCTTGATATTGGCTGCAACGATATCGGCGCTTGTGCCGCGCAGGGCTTTGGCGGCACTGGCTAATGCGAAGTTCTTCGCCTCAGGTGCGGCACTTGCCAGCTCGCTCGCGGCGGCGGCGGCGCGGGCCCCCAGGGCGTGCATGATCTTGGTAACATCTTGCGAGCCTGCGTCGTTTGTTTCAGATTTAGTCATGCTCTGGTTCCAGATTTTTAAGCGGCGTTTTTTAAGCGGCGTAATGGAAAGCGGTATATCGCAAACGGCGTTTCGCCAAGAAGCTCTGCGTCAAATGGGAAGGGGCCAATTGGTTGGTTTATTTTTTATGCAGGACCATGTCGTCCCGGTGAATAAGTTCAGTGCGCCCAGGGTAGCCGAGCAAGGCGGCGGTTTCGGTGCTCTTCTTACCGATGATCAGAGCGGCATCTTGGTGATTGTAGGCAATCAGGCCGCGGCCCAGTTCATGGCCGTCCAGACTGAGAATTTTGACAACGTCGCCGCGCCCAAATTCACCGTTGACGCTGCGCACGCCGGCCGGCAGCAGGCTCTTGCCATGGGCCAAAGCGTTTTGCGCGCCTGCGTCGATGCTGATTGTGCCGCGTGCTTCTAGTTGGCCGGAAATCCATCGCTTGCGCGCCGTAACCGGATTGGTCGGTGCGATGAACCAGGTGGCAGGTGCTGTGGTGGCGAGAGCTTTAAGTGGGCTGAGCCGCGAGCCCAATGTAATAACCATATGCGTCCCGGCGGCGCGGGCGATCTTCGCCGCTTCGATCTTGGTGATCATACCGCCTTTGGACAGCTCGGTGCCGGCATCGCCTGCCATGGCCTCGATCTCGCGCGTAATCTCACGCACCTCATCGAGCCGCCGGGCAGATGTATCCTGTTGCGGCGGCGCGGTGTAGAGGCCGTCAATGTCGGACAGCAGCACCAGGCAATCGGCGGAGATCATCGAGGCGACCCGCGCCGACAAGCGGTCATTGTCGCCATAGCGGATTTCAGACGTGGCAACGGTATCGTTTTCATTGACAACGGGAATGGCGCGGTAGGTGAGCAGGGTTTCGATCGTGCGGCGGGCGTTGAGATAGCGGCGGCGTTCTTCGGTGTCGCCAAGGGTCAGCAGAACCTGCGCCGCGCTGAGGCCGTGGCGGGCGAACTCATTCTGGTAGGCGTGGGCCAGAGAAATTTGCCCGACGGCTGCGGCGGCCTGCGACTGGTCCAGCTCCAGCGCACCTTGGGGCAGCTTTAAGATATGACGGCCAAGCGCGATGGCGCCGGACGAGACCAATATAACCTGTTTGCCTGCGCGGGTCAGACCGGCCACATCGTCAATCAGCGTCGCCAGCCATTTGGCGTTCAAGCGGCCAGTGTCCCGGTCTGTCAGCAGCGCCGAGCCGATCTTGACCACAATCCGTTTGGCGTCTTGCCATTCAGGCCGAACGGTCGGTGCTGTTAGCGATTTGCTTAAGCTCATGGGGCGAATCTATGGTTGCTGCGGTCCGGAAGGCTTGTGGTAGCCGCGAGGCTAGAGTGTGTTGGTGAGCGAATCTGCTGTTCAATGCTGCTCCGGCTTTACTTACGGCGTCCAGGCGTCGCGTGGCTGTGCGTCCCGCGCCGCCTTGGCCGCCCGGTCCAATTGCTCCACAATCGCGAACAGAGCTTTTTGCACATTGAGGCCCGACGCTGATGACAGACGTAGCGGGTCCTGGCCGCAAGCGGCGCGCAATTCGTCGGCTTGCGCGTCAACGGTCTCATCATCCAGCGCATCGCATTTCGACAGCGCCACGATCTGGTGCTTGTCCGCAAGCTCACCACCATAAGCTTTCAGCTCACCGCAAATGGTCTTAAAGTCGCCGACGATATCTTCGCTGGTGACGTCGACC
>JAJRRE010000354.1 GCA_024279745.1 Alphaproteobacteria bacterium | reverse complement strand
CCAGCGCAGCTTTTCTAAATGTGCGCGTGCTGCATCTTCGTTGTGGAAAATCGGGTCTGTAAGGTTGAAAGACATGGTATGATCCCTTTGTTGATTTGAAAATAGGGATTAAAGACGCCTATGTCAAGTATATAGATCCCGTTTTTACAACGTGACAAAAATCACATTGAATGAAAAAAACAATCGAATTATTTTTCGATTTCTATTCTTCACTTGTCAATCTTCGGTGCTGCGGCGTTCTTATTTGAAACCTATTGGAAATATTATTTTTCTCACTTCAATAAGTGAACTTATAGTCAAATTATTCTCCCATGCATCGCCAAACAAAAAAAGGCCCCACACCCTGTCATAGGATATGGAGCCCTTAGAAAACAATGCAGCAAACCTAGGTGCGGTTATCATCCAGGGCATTATCTTGCCAGGTCGCCTGCGCACAGCCGCCGGCATTAGCGGTACCGGCGAAACCAACTGCCAGTGTTGCAACAAGTAGTATCGAAGCGAGAAGCGTTTTCATGGCTTTTTCCTTATTTGTTTTTGACGTAACATTTTTTTCAAACGCGATGGCCATCACCGTCCGATAAACACAGAATAAATTAACTGAGGGCAATATAATAGATGGCCTCACATCACTGTGAAAAAGGGTGATGCCGGATCTTTTAACTGACATGTGATGGATCGGAAAAAGTATCTATTTGCGCGCGATAAAAGAAAATAATCTAGTTGAATAAAAGTGTTGTCGACTTATTTAGATCTATTATTTCAAGACTTGGCGGCCCGCAACCAGCTCACAACTTCTTGTGCATCACTTGATGGAACTATGACCGGATAAAATACACGCTCAATTCGCCCTTGAAACGTGACAAATGTCACACGCTTCAGAAATTGCAAGCCGCCCGTTTCAAACATCGGCAGCGCCATTGCATCGGAAAACTTGCGCGTCTGATCGCTCAATATATCAAACGGCACATTGAGGCGCTGCACCATTTCGCGCTGATAGCTGCTCGATTGCAATGACAGGCCGAACACCGCAACACCAAGCGCGACAAACTGGTCATATAAATCCCGGTAGCCCTCGGTTTGCGGCGTTGAGCCATGGGCGCCTGGAATGTTGTCCCAATCGGGCGGATCGGATAATCCGGGTCGCCCTGTCCAGCTATAGCAATAGATCACCGCCCGGCCGTCCAAACCGCCAAGACAGATGTCGGCGCCACTGGTCGCGCGCAGGGATAATTTTGGAAGAGACACGCCCGCGATCAAATGATCCGCACCGCCGTCGTCAACTGCTACCGGGTACGCGCTCATGTCGCCTCTCGCTTTCGCATTCTAAACTGCTTTGCCGGGCACGCGCAGCCAATCAAGCACATCAGCCGCATTACGATCAGGGGGAAACACCGGATAAAACACTTTTGTGATCACGCCGTCATCGAGAACCATCGCCAGCCTCTTCAACAGCAATAAATCACCCGCTTCCATCGTCGGTAATCGCAACACCGTAGTCAGCTGCAAGGCCTCATCGGACAACAGCGCAAACGGCAAATGCAACCGCTGCACCACTTCGCGCTGATAGGCGGTATCTTGCACGGACAAGCCGAAGACGTGGGCCGCGCCGGCTGCCATCAACGCGGCGTGATGATCGCGAAAGGCACATGATTGCGGTGTGCAGCCACGTGCGCCGGGGATCATATCCCAATCCTCGACGATTGACACTTCGCCCGGCAAACCGGTTCGCGGATAGACATAAACCACGGTCCGCCCCGGAAGTTTGGACAATGACACAGCAGCGCCATTTGTGGCTTGAAGTTCGACATCGGGCACCGGCATACCCGCCAAATGAGCTGCCGCGCCATCATCTTGCGGCGCCGGGATTTGCGACCAATCGACATGTAAAAGATCAGGTTGTTGCGGGCCGACCATCAGTGGCTCCTGTAATTTGTTTGCCAACCAAGCGGGCTGTGCCTCAATCCCCGGGGGGGGGGCACTGCTTTGACGATCGGCGTCCTGGCGCTTATCCGCAGCCGCCTCGCGCACAATCACCCCCACCCCCGTGAAACCTTTGAGCTCAGCCCTTCTCGCGCATCAGCCGCGCCTTTTGCCGGTTCCAGTCGCGGGTCTTGGCACTCTCGCGCTTGTCATGCTGTTTTTTACCCTTGGCCAGCCCGAGAAGCAATTTGGCATAGCCGCGATCATTGAAATACAGTTTCAGCGGTACCAATGTCATACCTTGCCGATCGAGCGCCAATTGCAGCTTGACCATTTCTTTGGCGTGCAGCAGTAATTTGCGCGGACGGCGTGGCTCATGATTGAAATGGCTGGCTTCATCCAGAGTCGGGATATTGGCATTGATGAGATAAAGCCCGCCCTTTTCAAAGGACGCATAAGACTCAGCTATGGTTGTATGACCGCGGCGCAAAGACTTAACCTCGGAGCCCGCCAGCACCATGCCGACCTCCAACGTGTCTTCGATAAAATAATCATGCCGGGCTTTGCGGTTCTCCGCTATGGCCTTGCGCGGCTTTTCTTTTTTCGGTGCCATCGTCCAAGCTTTCAAAATCCAATGGGCTATGTGCCGTCATTGCCCAGCCACCCCAGAGCCAAAGCCAACCAGAGCCCAGCTTCCCGGACCAAGCCACCTCGGACCAAGCACCCCACAGCCCTCTGGCCAGCACCGGCTCCGCCAGCACCATCAGGCCTACTCGGCGGCGCGCGCCTGCAACAGGCCGGTCTTATCCAGAGCCAGATCAACCTGGGCCTTGGACGCATCGCAAATGGGTACAATGGGCAGGCGCGTATCCGGCTCGCACAGCCCCAGACGCCAGGCGGCATATTTCACCGGGCCGGGACTGGCTTCACAGAACATAGCGTCATGTAGGGGCATTAACTGATCATGCAAGGCCAAAGCGGTTTTATAATCGCTTTTCAGACAGGCGGTCTGAAACTGCGAGCACAAACGCGGCGCCACATTACACGTCACGGAAATCGCGCCATGACCGCCATGGGCGTTGTAGCCCAGAACTGTCGCATCCTCGCCGGACAATTGCACAAAGTCCGCTCCCATGGCGAGCCGTTGATGCGATACGCGTGGCAGACTGGCTGTGGCATCCTTGACACCGACGATCATGTCGAGCCTGGCCAGCCGCGTCATGGTTTCCACCGACATATCAACAATTGAGCGCGGCGGAATGTTGTAGATCATAATCGGCAGTCCAACTGCGGCCACAGCGGCGAAATGCTGATAGAGGCCCTCCTGGGTCGGCTTGTTGTAATAAGGCGTCACGACCAGAGCCGCATCAGCGCCGACACTCTTGGCATGGCGCACGAAATCAACTGCTTCTGCCGTGCAATTGGAGCCGGCACCGGCAATGACGGGAACGCGGCCCGCCGTTTCCTTGATACACAGCTCCACCACCCGTTTGTGTTCGTCATGGCTCAATGTCGGACTTTCGCCGGTGGTGCCGACAGGGACAAGACCGTTCGAGCCTTCCTTGATCTGCCAGTCCACCAGGCGGGTGAACGCGTCCTCATCGATCGCGCCGCCGCGAAAAGGCGTAATCAGCGCGACATAAGAGCCTTGAAACAGGGGTGCTGCCACTTGAACCTCCAGCAGTTAAATTCCATTCGATCCAACGGACTTGTTGCATTTAGCGGCACGCGCCCAGCGAGCGGCGCACCCCAATACTCCTGCTGGCGCAGAGCCACCAAGATACCGTTTATTGGAACATTATGCGCTTCCCCCAAACGCCGCAAGAGTGCTTCTGCACTTCTTGAGCGAATAGTTGGGCAAAGCCTTCATGACGCCCAATTCTGCCCCCAATTGCAGCCACAGCTACACCAACAGCCACGATTTGAACGAATTTCTATAAGTCAGTAGGCCACATGCTTCGAAGACGTCGTTCCAACAAACCCAATAGAAACCGCCCGGCGCCGCTTCTTGCGCGACTGGCGCATTATATGGCGACCTTATTGCCGGTTGT
>JAJRRE010000353.1 GCA_024279745.1 Alphaproteobacteria bacterium | reverse complement strand
TGGCACCAAATATGATGCCGCGCAACGTCGTCTACGATCTGGTGCCGGACATGCCGTGCGCATTCGGTTATAAAATGTCCTGGATAGCCATTAAGACCGACGACATGGCAAAAGTGCTGGAAGTGCTCGATTTATACGAGGCTGAGCCGAGCAACTGGCAATCCGGTATTGGGACGGTTTATCATCAGGAGCTTGGCGAGAACCGAATATTTGTTTCGCCGCCAGTACGCGATTGGGTCTTCGTGGTCGGGCTGGCGCTTCCCCATCCCATTGGTGAGCGCTTTGTCGACAAATGGACGCCGTTGATTGAAGAACTGGCCGAAGAATTTTCGGAAGTTCAATATTTCTTTTCTTATCCGTCGATTGATTTTTATGGCTGGGCACGTGTGCTCAAAGGCCGAATCTCGCGCGCCTTTGCAATCGGCGATGAGGGAATAATCTTAAAGCGCGGGCGCACCACCAAGGAAGAAAAAGGCCTGGGGTTGAAATTGTTTGAACTGCGCGGCGTGCGCGGTTTGAGCGGTGATGCGGGCGGCGAGCTGATCCTGTATCCGACTGAGCGCCATGTTATACGTCTTGCCGGGCAATGGGGGCTGGACCCGACGAAGCTTGATCGTTACGGCGAGGAGGCTGGGCTTGGTGCAATCGGCCATGCTCCCGCTTATTGGCGTCCTGAAAGGTTGCGTGAAGCGGCGTAGAGCCGGCGTGCGAGACATTGCGATGGGAGGCTGCTGCGCACTATGGCACTGTGGATCGGAATGATCAGGACGCAGTAGTCAGGCGCACATATTTTTTGACGGTTTTTTTCTTCTGCACGCGGTCTGCGGGGCGTTTAGGCCGGGCGGTAAGAATGGCGTGGTTTGACCGCTCGGGTTTGCCATTTCCTTTGCGGCGCGGGCGATAGAGGGTTGAAACGAATTGCAAACGCGGCGCCAACGCTAGGCGCGTTTTGAATGCACAGCTCTTGTTGAGTCGTAGGCCGGGCGCAGTTGCTACGTCGCGGGTAAAGCCCGGGTTTGCTACAGTCGCGTCGCACGGCGGCTTAGCATCAAGAAATTTGATGCCCGCGAGACTATGCTTGCCAAAAGTCTGATCACGATCATCGGGTACCGGCTCATTATAGTCGTGCTCAGCCGATTGTGCAGGTGGTGAACCTGTGGATGCCGGGGTTGCGACCAGGGTGAGATCGACCCGCCCGATCTGTGTGGTGATGTTGCGATAAGATGCGCCGGCAATTGGCGTATAGCTCATATTGAGCCAGAATGGACGCACCAGACCCACATCATTGGCGCTAAGTTGCATTGATAAAATATCCTTAGATCACTCGTACATAGTGCAGATTGTTCAATGTACACTCTAAGGTTGGAGAATGTCAGTTGATCGTTAAAGCGCGCTTAAAAGGCGAGGCGATATGATACGAATGTAAGGTTTTTTTTGAAAATACAACCTATGGAGGTTTTGGTGTATCCTAAGTCGCTCATTGATTGTGCTCAGTTCAAGATTTCTTAAGATAATCGCCGCTTCTTAGGCCTTCTGGGCATCAACGCCAACAATCTGCGCCATTTGCCGGGCTATCATTTGTTCTAGATGGCCTTCAAAGGCGACGGTGAAATAGGTCAGGCCGCGCGGATCATTTTGCCAGGCCTCCAGGCTGATTTTAAATTCCTTCGGTAAGACGGCCTTGCCATCGCGGCTGACCACGCTTTGTTTGAAGGCTTCCAATGTCAGGGGCAGGAAGGCGATGGTTCCAGGTTGATGGGTTCCGTCTTTTTGGCGCACAGGCGCGTTGGTCGCCGCGCAGCACAAAACCGGTTCATGTTCTGTGAAGCTGAGATGGGCGCCGATAATCAGGCGCGAGCTGTCATATCCTTGCGGTGTGCGGTAGGTCCAGGCGGCACCGGCTGAAAAATCTGGCATGGGGGTCATTCCGTCGGTTGAATAATTAGTGAAATCCGCGATCGTTTATGAGTTTGTGACCTAGCCTTATACGCCTCAACTGTGACCCAAAACCGTCGGGCAGACAATTGTAGTGCGCTGAAAAACTAATTTCCGGGGAACAACAGAATGTAAGTGTGATCTGCTATTGCGCCGCGCTAGCGTTTTTTGTCCACGACAATAGACCAGGGGGAAGGTGCCGTTTCTTTTGCCGGCAAAGTCGGGCGCTGTTTGATACGATTATCTAGCGGCTGTGCGCGCGCTTTAGGTTTCAGGCTCACCTGGCGGTCTTTAGTCTCTGGGCGATCCTGGCGCTCCAGGCGATCCTGGCGCTCCAGGCGATCGACGCGGGCGCTGGTCGGGCGCAAGGTCAAAGCGGCAGCGGCTGCTGAATTGGCCGCGCAAGGTTTCACGACAGCTTGCCCGCCCAACGGTTCTTTCACCAGGGTCAGGCACGGCTCGCGCAGCAGCGGCGCGCCAGCCAGAACACGCTTCAACTGGGCTGCTCTGCCAGGGTTGGGGGAAACGCCTGTGGGACGTGATGTTTGGCGTGGCAGCGAGCCGGTTGTGATCTGGGTTGCCGGGGTGGCCGGATTGATCGACTTGACCGGTTTGTGTTTTGCTGCGGCCAACGAGACAGCTGGCACGGAATTGGCCGGCACGGATTTAGGCGGCACGGAGGGGCGTAAGTGGTTGGCGGCTTCATTGGCGGCCAAGTTTTTATGATCTAAAACCACGGTGCTGACAAAGTCCCAAAAGCCGACAACATGCCAAAACGCGATGCCGACAACAAATCCAGCCACGGTCCAGCGCGCGGCGGTCCATTTGCTGCGCCCGCTTCCCTGATTGTCGCTGTTCTTTCCATTGCCCCTGGCAAAGGCATCATCAGTCTTTAAAGAGGATACTTCTTGCTGGTCAACGGCGGTATCACTGGTGAGTTCGGCGGTGAGTTCAGCGGCCAGATCGTCGGCACGGTCTTTCGGCTGAACCACGGATGGAGGTGGTTGGCGCAATTGCGACAATGCCCGTTCAATCTCCTGGTCAGATGGAATCTGAGTTGGCTCCTGGTCAGACGGTATCTGAGTTGGCGCACCGCGCCCGGACGCATCTTTGCGCAGGCGATCAAACGCGCGCGCAAACAATTCATCATCCAGGATCAGCGTCGATTTGGCCATAGCGGTTTGGGCACCAAGTTTCATTTAAAACTTCAAAGGTCCATCGCGTTAAGCAACGGATCAGGCAGGGTAAACTCAAGTTGAAAGAATCATTTGCGCAAAGATGAGTTTTAAGCACAGACGCGAAAGGCGCAAGGTGGTGTAATGCGATTGCCGCGCATGGTGATGCCATCAAGCGTCTTGACAATCGGCGCGACTCAAAAAGCGCGACGCACGTTGCATTGTGTTGGGGCTGTCAGCGCCGCTCGTGAAAAAGAAACGCGCACCGTTTTCACGATGCGCGCTTGTAACAGGATGCATAAATGCGCCACGCGTCCCATACGCTCAGCAGTGTTAAGCCAAAGCCTGCATCAGCGGGTTTGGTGGGCGGCACTGTGAAGGCGCAGTGATCAACGTGATCAACGTGATCAACGTGATCAACGTGATCAGCGCGACCAACGTGATCAGCGCGATACGCGAACCGGCGGCAAAAAGAGTTTGCGCTCGGAGCACATTTTGCGCCGGTTTTCATTGCGCCCGCAATCACGGAAGGAGCCGTCGCGGGCAAAGCAGAAGCGAATCTCGCGCAACCGCTTATTGCCGCGCCGGCAGGAGATGGCAAAGTGGCTGGCCTTCAGGCCCGGATTGGCCTCGATGAAATCGGCGGTCAATCGTTCGGGCGTCACGAACAGCGCGTTCCTGGTATCGGTGTAACGGGCCGGGATTTTGACTTTTGAGTAAAGCCTGCGTGACAATTCGAAATAGCCTTTGGGGCCGAAGCCGGAGCAGGTGCCGTGTTTTTTGTATTCGTGAATGATCAGCCGCTTGCTTGGCATGATGTCGAGCATCGAGCGAATGGTGGCATTTTCAACGAAGGGGCGCTGGCGCGTGCGGCAGTTTTGCGGCCAGCCGCGCTCATGTTGCGGCCACACGCCATGCAGCACAAATGAAAAGCGTTTGCCGCGCTGGTCGCATTGGGGATCGCGGCGCTTATTGCCGACGGAAAGGCAATAGCTGGGGCTCCAGGACAGCACCATGGCATAATAATCAAACTCGCCCGCAACATTGGAGCGCCGGTTGGAGCTTGAATTTCGACTGCGCTTGTAATTGCGCTTTTTATAGGTTTTCTTTTTGTAAGAGCGCTTTTTTTGGGTTTGGCGCTGGTCGTTGCCGTAGCTGCCGCGCTGGGCGTGGGCAGGCTCTACGATAAAGCCACTGAGAAGAAAAGCACAAAGGGCAGTCAGAAGTGCTAAATGTCGGGTCGCGATTACCATGGGCAGCAAGCTCCATTAAATTGATCGTTTGGCAAAACAAGACGATTCGAAATGAGGTTCTGGGCGAACCTTAACGATAGAATGCGCCGCCACAAGGGTTT
>JAJRRE010000352.1 GCA_024279745.1 Alphaproteobacteria bacterium | reverse complement strand
CGCTGGTTACTGATTTTCCATCCCTGGAGGCAATGCGGGCGATGTCGCAACTCGGCGTTAACTGAGATAGATCGGTGATGCGCTTGGCAAGGGCCGGCGGCACATTTTCAGCTGTCAGTTCGCCGATCTGACGTTCCATCAGCTCTTTCACATTGTTCGATGTCATCGCCCCGATATCCTCAATCAGCTCGGCGACACCGGGACCAAATGTTTCGATCTCCTTTGCAATATCGAGAGGTTGACTTCGCTCGCGCAAGAACCAAATGGCCTGGCGTTTCAACAGACGTGAGCATTCAAGCTGCATCATTGATTGGGTTTGCGCACTGGCGATATTGTCGAGCGCTTCGATATCGCGCCACAAAGAAGAAATATCAAAAATCTCCCGCGAGACGATATAGGCACGCGCGATGTCGTCCGCCGGCAGCCCGGTCTTCTCGTTAAGCTCGTGGACGAAAGTCAGGCCCATGCGGTTAACAATTTCATTGGAAATAGCAGTTGCCGCGATTTCGAGCTTTAGTCGATGCGCGTTAATCTGGTCGGCATAGGTGTCGCGCAAGGGGGTCGGAAAGTATCCAATAAGATCTTGTTTTAGATGAGCATCATCCATCAAATTCGATGTCAGAATATCGTCGTATAATGTTATTTTTGCATAAGACAACAACACTGCGATTTCAGGACGCACAAAGCCGAGTCCGCGTTTACGGCGCTCGGTGATGGTTTCATCGTCGGGAAGGTTTTCGACTTCGCGGTCGAGTTGATCGTTTTTCTCAAGCGCCGACATGAAACGCGCAATGCGGTCAGTTAGTTTGCCGCCCGCCTGCATAGTTGCGGTGATCGCCTGGCCTTGCAAATAATTGTCCCGTAGCACAAGTTGCGCAACTTCGTCGGTCATCTGCGCCAGCAATTGATCGCGCTGTTTGCGGGTCATATCGCCGGCGCTTTCAACATCGCCAAGCAGGATCTTGATGTTTACTTCATGATCGGAGCAGTCAACGCCGGCGGAGTTATCGATAGCATCGGTGTTGGAATGACCACCGGCAAAGCCATACTCGATTCGGCCCAATTGGGTCATTCCCAGATTGGCGCCTTCCCCGACGATTTTGGCGCCCAGCTGCGCGGCATTTATGCGCAAATTGTCGTTGGCTCTGTCTCCAACATCCACATGGCTTTCGGTGGCGGCCTTGATATATGTGCCGATGCCGCCGAACCACAATAATTCTGCATCTGATTTCAATATGGCCTTGATCAACTCGTCCGGCGTGAGTTGGTCTGCTGAGATTGAAAACAGCTCTTTCATTTCCGGCGTGAGCGTGAGTGATTTGGATTTACGCTCGAATAAAGCGCCGCCAGCCGAAATCAATTCGTTATTGTAGTCGGTCCAGCTGGAGCGCGGTAAGTCGAATAGGCGTTTGCGCTCGTCCCAACTTGTGGCTGGGTCCGGATCGGGGTCGATGAAGATGTGCATGTGGTTAAACGCGGCAATCAGCTTAATATGTTTTGACAGCAACATGCCGTTGCCGAAAACATCGCCGGCCATATCGCCAACGCCTATGCAGGTGAAATCTTCGCTTTGGCAGTCCTTGCCCAGTTCTCTGAAGTGGCGCTTGACTGATTCCCAGGCGCCGCGCGCGGTGATCGCCATTTTCTTGTGGTCATAACCTACCGAGCCGCCTGAAGCGAACGCGTCGTCAAGCCAAAAATCATACTCCGCCGAAACGGAATTGGCGATGTCGGAGAATGTTGCGGTCCCCTTATCGGCGGCTACAACCAGATAAGGATCGTCGTCGTCATGACGCACAACAAAGGGCGGCGGTGTAATCTCGCCGCTTTTGATATTGTCGGTAACATCAAGCAGACCGCGCAGGAATGTTTTGTAGCACTCGATCCCCTCGTTCATGATGGTTTCACGCGGTGTATCAGCACTGTGTCGCGCCTTGACGTAAAAGCCGCCCTTTGAGCCGACGGGAACGATTACCGCATTTTTCACATGCTGGGCTTTGACCAGACCCAGTATTTCCGTGCGAAAATCTTCGCGCCGATCGGACCAGCGCAGACCGCCGCGCGCTACTTTGCCAAAGCGCAGATGGATACCTTCGACCCTGGGGCTATAGACAAAGATTTCGCGATAGGGGCGCGGTAAGGGCAGCTCTTCAATAGCTTTGGAATCGATCTTGAACGAAATGCAGTGGCGCTCCTCGCCTTGCGCACCGGCGCGGTAAAAATTGGTTCGCAAAGTCGACAAAATGACATTGAGATAGCGGCGAATGATGCGATCTTCGTCCAGGTTAGAAACATCATTGAGAAGATCCTTGATTTGATCAACCAGTTGCTCGGCTTCAGCGGCGCCGCCGTTTTTGTGCGAGGGATTGAACCGGCTCTCGAACAGGGCCGCCAGCCGCCGCGTAATTTCAGGATTAGCCTTAAGGGTTTGCTCCATATAAAGCTGTGAAAAAGGCGCGCGGGCTTGCAGCAGATATTTGCAATAGCTGCGCATGATCTTGACATGCTCGGCCGTTAACCCGGCCGATAACACAAGGTTATTGAAACCGTCATTTTCCATGTCGGCCGTCCACACCTTGTAGAAGGTGTCGTGAAACGCATCACGAATTTTGGCCAGATCAACAGGCATGCCGTCTTGTGTCCGGGTTTCGAAATCGTGGATCCATATCTTGGCGTCG
>JAJRRE010000351.1 GCA_024279745.1 Alphaproteobacteria bacterium | reverse complement strand
GGTAATTTGGTCTTGATCGTCCCTTCACCGGGACCGCGTCCCCAAAATCCGCCTTCCAGAAACGATTGCAGCGCCCGCTCGCTTTGATAATTGTCCCCCGATGCAGGATCAAAAAACCGCTCAACCCGCGCCCGCACATGGGCGAAACTAAAATAGGCGCCGACCAGACTTGCAAGACCGGCAAGCCCCAAACCGGCGACCCATTTCAAGGATTGACCGGACAACAAAAACAACACCCCCCAGACCAGTGACAGCAGAACTGTTTGGCCGACATCGGGCTGCAGCAAAAGAAGCGCGGCAGTGAACAGAAATAACAACACAGCGCTAATCAATCCGGCTCGGGCTTGCGGGCTGGGCGTGCGCCTGCCGCCGCCGCCCTGGCCGATGGAAAGCAGCCAGGCGCTTACCACCACAAACACCGGCTTATAAATTTCTGACGGTTGGAAGGATTGCCCGGCCAGAATGATCCAGCGCCGCGCGCCGTTGACCTCATTGCCCGCATAAAGCACGAATGCCAAAGATATCAACCCAAGGCCCGCCAGTGCGATTGATACCCGGCGCACGCCCAATGGCGACAACAGCGACACGCCAAGCATCACCACGGCTCCAAGCCCGGCGAAAACTATGTGCCGTTCGACAAAATAATAAACGCCCAAGCCCTTCTTTACAGCAACGGCCGGGCTGGCGGCCAGGGAAACAAGAACGCCGGCAGCCATCAAGATGAACACGGCGATCACAAAAACCTTGTCGACGGTAAACCACCAATTGGCCAGAATTGTTCTGTCGTCGCGCGAAAATCTCATGTCTCACCTCGCGGATTTAAAGAAATATCTGGCAGCGCACTAACCTGTTGGCGAAAATGGTTGCCGCGTAATTCGAAGCTGCGGTATTGATCGAAAGAGGCACACGCTGGCGACAGCATGACCACTGGCTCGGCTGCCCGGGAGCTGGCGGCATCGCGCGCCGCGCATTCAATCGCCCGATCGAGCGTGCCGCAAATTTCAAACTCCACCGCGCCGGTCAGGGTTTTGGCAAAGTCAGCCGTTGCCTCACCGATCAGATAGGCCTTGGCGATGCGCGAAAAATACGGGCGAAGCGGCTCGATCCCGCCCTCCTTGGAACGCCCGCCAGCAATCCAATAAATATCGTTGAAAGCACCCAGCGCCTTTTGCGCCGCATCCGCATTGGTGCCTTTGCTATCATTGACGAACAAGACCCGGTCGCGCGTTCCCAGAATTTCCATGCGGTGGGCCAGGCCGGGAAAGGAGCGCAGGCCGGCCGCCAATTCTCTGCTGGTCTTGCCGACACCGCGCGCCAAGGCAATTGCGACAGCTGCATTTTGCCAATTATGCGTCCCGCGCAGGGACTGTATCCCGGCCAGAGAGACCAGCTCGCGGGCGGCACCATCGCGGGCTTCAAACAATCGATTATCAGCAGCATAAATCCCATTGGCCAGCTTGCCTAATACCGAAACGGCGACTTTTACGCCCGCACCATTTTCCGCGCTGCGCAAGCTGTCAAAAATGGCGCGGCTGCGGTTGTCGTCAACACCAATGACTGCCGTATCGCTCGCGCCCATTTTTGAAAATATCAACGCCTTGATCGCCGCATAACGGTCCATGTCGCCATGCCGGTCGAGATGGTCCGGGGACAGATTGAGCAAGGCCGCCGCATTGCAATGGATGGAAGGCGTCAGATCGAGCTGATAAGATGACAGCTCCAAAACATAGATCTGATCGTCGCACAAGGGCGCCAGCGATAGCACCGCTTTGCCGATATTGCCGCCCATGGCGACTTTGGTGCCGGTTCTGCTGGTGCTGCTAGTACCGCTGGTGCTGTTAGTACCGCTGGCGCGCAGAATGTGAGCCGTTAGTGCCGTCGTTGTGGATTTGCCGTTGGTGCCGGTGATGGCGACAACTGGTGCACCTGGGCAGTGCGCGGCGCGTTCGCGAAAAAAAAGTTCCGTATCGCCAATTATGGCAACGCCGGCATCACGCGCCCGCCGAACGGTCCAATGGGGTTCAGGGTGGGTCAGTGGCACACCGGGCGCCAACACCAACGCACTGAAGTTACGCCAATCGGCATGATTGAGATCGGTAAGTGTAAGCCCGGCAGCCAGCGCCGCCCCGCGCCCCGATGCGCCGTCATCCCAGGCGGCCACATCGGCGCCGCCCGCCAGCAAAGCCTCGACCGAGGCGAGGCCTGACAGGCCAAGCCCGAAAACCGCTACCTTGCGGCCGGCAAATGTTGTGCACCGAATCATGAGGCTAATCTAGCGTACTTTGCTCACATGCGCTGTAACCTGCATGGCACTGGCAAGTATAGTCATTTGCTATTTGACCCAGACCACTCGGTCCGCCGGGGCTGCTGCCAGCGGCGGCCAACCAGGTCAGCCCTACGGGGGCTTAGTCCAGATCAGCCACCTCGACATCTTCGCTACCGCCTTTGACCCGCTGGGCGAGGGACGCTTCGATGAACAAATCCAGATCACCATCGAGCACAGCCGAAGGGTTGGAGCTTTCCACGCCGGTGCGCAAATCCTTGACCATCTGATAGGGCTGCAACACATAAGAGCGGATCTGATG
>JAJRRE010000024.1 GCA_024279745.1 Alphaproteobacteria bacterium | reverse complement strand
CAGCGGCGCTTTCAGGTATAATGATACCGCCAGCAGTTTTTGTATCGCTTTCGATACGGCTTACGACGACACGGTCGTGAAGGGGACGAAACTTCATTAGACTACTCACTCCAAAACAGATTGGGTTAGGTTAACGTATGAGAGGCGCCGAACGGCATTTGAAAACTGTCATGATGGGTTCAGCCCTAGTTCAGCACAGGCAAACCGGCGAGACAGTTTGTCGGATCCGGCGACTATAGCACTCAATCAAGCGAGTGCTAACAACGTTCGCCTAATACCCCTACAACGAGGGCGTTGTCAAGAAAGATATGTTGAAATTTCTATTCTTTTAGGGTCCCGCCCAAGGTGATAGATCACATTGGCATCTGCCATCGGCTGGTCTGATATGGGGCGGTGCATCGCTTGATGCAAGATCGCGATAGGTGTAATGCGTAAAAGCTGCCCCGCAAATTTCTCGTAAATCAGGGCAAACCAAATTTAGCCCGAAAATTGGCCCTAGCATCGGCGTGGGTTAAGTAAACCAATTAATGAATAATAGAGCAGTACCAGCAGAACCTCTTCAATAACCTGGGTAACCGTCGTATTGACGCTACTATCCCGTTTGGCGGCACCAAATATCTGGCGATGAGGTTCCATTGCGACATGCAGTATAGACGTACCCCCTTTGAGGCCGTCACGGCGGCTTTGATCCGCACGATTGTTTTGCCGATCCATGGCATTGGTCAGAAGCGCTATCTCAAAGCATTGCAGGACGCGCGCGCCGTTCAGCGCCGCACATTGTTCACCAAACTGGAACGTTGCGCCGACACGCGCTATGGCCGCGACCACGATTTTGCCGGTATCAAATCCGTGGCAGATTTCCGCGCCCGCGTGCCGATCAATCAATATGAAGATCTGGCGCCCTATATTAAAGATGTGGCGGCTGGCGATGTTGGCGCGCTGTTTCCCCCATCGGAGGAGGTGTTGGCGTTTGCCTGCACGACCGGCACAACGGGCGAGCCGAAGCTTAACCCGGTCACCCGCAGCTGGCTGAAAGAATACCGCAATGGCTGGGACGTTTGGGGCTCCAAAGCGATATCGGAACATCCTGGAACACTAGGGCTGATGACGTTGCAGATTTCGGGCCCCTCGGAGCTGGATCGCTCGCAAAGCGGTTTGCCCATTGGCATGGCCAGCTCGGTGACGGCGCGGTTTCAAAGCGCTGTGGTCAAGTCATTCTATGCGGTTCCGATGGAAGTGTCGGACATCGCCGATCCGCTGGCGCGCTATTATTTGACCTTGCGGCTGGCCATGACACAGCGCGTTGGGTTTATCGTCACACTGACCCCGGCCAATCTGATCCGTCTGGCGCAAATCGGCAATGATGAGGCGAGCGCGTTGATCCGCGATATTCATGACGGCACATTGCGCGCCGATCTGGCTATACCCGCGTCCATGCGCGAGCTGGTAGCGGCGAAGCTGAAAGTTCCTCATGTAGCGCGCGCCACTGAGCTTGAAGCTATTCTAGCGCGCAGCGGAACGCTGTATCCTAAAGACTATTGGCCGCTTGCCTTGATGGGCTGCTGGATTGGCGGCACGGTTGGCTACAGGGCGAAGAATTTGGCCCGCTATTACGGCGATGTGCCCCGGCGTGATCTGGGGCTGGCCTCAACAGAAGGGCGCCACACCATCCCGTTGGAGGATGAGTGCGCTGAGGGAGTGCTCGCCGTTGAGGGCTCATATTATGAGTTTATTCCGGTCGCCGAATACGGCAGCGCTGAGGCGGTCCCTCTGGAGGGCGCCGACCTTGATGTGGGGGCGCAGTATAATATTCTGGTGACCACATCGAGCGGGCTATACCGTTATGATCTGGGCGATGTGGTACGCTGTACGGGCTTTGTTGGCGAGGCGCCGGTGCTGGCATTTTTGCACAAGGCTGGCGATACATCGGACATGGAAGGCGAGAAAATCAGCGCCTTTCAAATCACCAGCGCCGTGGGGGCAGCTTTCGATGAGCAGGGGCTGCGCGCGGGCCTGGCTACAGCCGCCGCGATCCGGCCAGAACATGAGCCGCCCTATTATGCGCTGCTGATCGAGGCCGATAGACTGGACGGCGGCGATCAGGCTCAGCGGTTTTTGAAATGCTTTGACGCCAGTTTAATTGCGCAAAACGTAATGTATGCAGGTAAGCGCAATGACCAATATATCGGCCCGCCGCGACTTATGCGCTTAGTGCCGGGCAGCTGGTCCAGCTATAGCGCCGCCCTGATGGCAAAGCGCGGCACCGGCGACACGCAATATAAACACGCCTCATTGATCAGTGAGCCGGGCTGGGCCGAGCAGTTTGATGTGGTTGAGCAGATCGCGCTGGCAGATACGGTCCCGGTCCCGGCTTCGGGCACGGCTGCGGCCAACCAACCGCAATCAGCCGCGACCGCCCGTTCGCATTAGCGCAGCACCACGCAGCAGCCGCCTCTACAGTTTAACCCAACTGCCGCGCCGAATCGTCGAGCAGTCCAACAAGCTGGCCAGTAAGCTGGCTACTGGCTGGCGGCGGGCTGCTCGCCAATGTCGATATTCTTGCCGGTTTTCAAGATGCGCTCTTGTTGCTCACCCAGATATTTGATCCAGTTGGGGTGGGTCTTATAGCTTTTTGAGCTGACATAACGCAGCGCATACTGGAAATGAAACGCATATAATTCAGCACTGATGCGTTGGCGCTCCTTGCCCTCATCAAACACCACGATGGTCGGGCTGGCCCCCAAATTAAGTTTGCGCGCCCAGGCATCGCCCGTGGTTTTATTGCCGTCAATACCAATGATCGGTTCTTTGGAATAAGCATCGAGGCGGGTGAAGGTGAAAGCGCTCAGTTCTTTTTTAATGTCGGCGCGGCTGAGCATTTTGTCATGCAGCTTGGCGCAGGCGGTGCAGTTCTTGTCTTCAAACAGGACCGCAACCGGTTTGCTCTGCTTGCTGAAATCTGTAACCTTGCTCAGCATTGGATGGGCGCGGAAACTATAAATCGGGCCTTTTGCTTTGGCCTTCATGAAGGCAAAAAATTTCATGGTCTTATAAGACTTCGTTTGCACATATTCCAGCGCGTGGCGGAACATAACCGGGTTCCAATAGCCATTGATGCGGTAGATCTGTTTGCCCTTGGCATCCAGGAACAAAATTGTTGGTGTGCCGATCACGCGCTGGCTTTGGGCATACATCTTCTCGCTCATTTCCTCGCCGCCGGGCGGGGTGATCATGCGCGCGCCTTTGATATTTATCCCAATGGAATCGAAATGTCTGGTGATGAACGCCTTGTCGCCTTCAAACACCTTGTTGAGCATTTTGGTGCAATAGGGACAGCCATTCAGGCTCATGAACATGATGACATGCTTGCCCGCCTCATCGGCCTCCTGAGCGTCCTCGGCCAGATCGAGAAAGCTCTCCTTGAACCAGCCGGGCATCTGATGGGCGAGCCCGCCAATGACCTTGCCGCGTTTGGCGGCCTGCGCATCGGGCGTGAAGCTCGCGCTGGTTAAGCCGAAGGTGATGATAGCGGCGATTGCGAAAACAAACAGGGTAAGACGTCTCATATTAGCCTCAAATTCTGGTCATGACGGCGGGCTGCCGAACGCGAGCATATCATGCGGCTCCATTCGATCAAGCTGATTGGGATTTCGTGCGAATTTGTGGCACGATGACCACTGAGGTGAAAAGCTCCGGCCCGCCGCGCAATAGCGCTGAGGGCGTTCCGTTCAGCCTCGCGCATGAGCTAAAAACAATAAAGGCATAAGACCAGGAACCAGGACAATGGCAACGCGCACATTCGACGTATTACATGAAAAGGGCGGGCAACCCGTCAAGATGTGGACGCGCGGCGTGCCGGTCGAGGACGAGGCCAAACAGCAGCTGCTGAATACCGCGTCCTTGCCGTTCATCCATAGCCATCTTGCCGTGATGCCGGACGTACATTTCGGCAAGGGCTCGACTGTCGGCTCTGTCATACCAACCAAAGGCGCGATAATTCCTGCAGCCGTTGGCGTTGATATCGGCTGCGGTATGATGGCCTGGAAATTAACGCTGAGCGCGGCTGATCTGCCCGATACTCTGGCGCCCATTCGCGGCGCTATTGAGCGCGCGGTGCCGCATGGGTTTATCACCACGCAGGGGCGTTCACTGAAGGGCGGCTGGGCAACCGCGCCCGCTTCGGTTTCCACCCGCTGGCGCAAACTGGCCACGCGCTATGATGCGATCCTGGCCAAACATCCTAAAATCGCTCATCGCCGCCCGGTGCATCAGCTTGGCTCATTGGGTTCAGGCAATCACTTTATCGAGCTGTGTCTTGATGAGGCAGATGCCATTTGGGTGATGCTGCATTCAGGTTCGCGCGGGCCCGGCAATGTCATCGGGCGCTATTTCATCGAGCAGGCAAAAGAAGACATGCAGCGCCATTTCATTCATCTGCCGGACCGCGATCTGGCCTATCTGAGCGAAGGCACGCCGCATTTTGATGACTATTTTGAAGCGCTGATGTGGGCGCAAGATTATGCTTTTGAGAATCGGCAAGCAATGATGGATAATGTGCTCAGGGCCTTGCGCGAGCATCTCCCGCCGTTTCAAATCGGCGAGCTGGCGGTCAATTGCCATCATAATTATGTCGCGCGCGAAACGCATTTTGGCGCTGATGTTATGATCACGCGCAAGGGCGCGGTTCATGCGGGCGAAGGCGTGATGGGGATTATTCCCGGCTCCATGGGCGCCAAGTCTTTCATTGTGCGGGGCAAGGGTAACGCGCAAAGTTTCTGTTCCTGCTCGCACGGCGCCGGCCGCGTTATGTCGCGCACCGAAGCCAAGCGCCGCTTCACGCTGGAAGATCACGCCAAGGCGACGGCCAATGTCGAATGCCGCAAGGATGAAGCGGTGATCGACGAGACCCCGGCGGCCTATAAGGACATCGACGCGGTGATGGCAGCGCAAACCGATTTAGTCGATATTGTCCACACCCTGCGCCAGGTGATTTGCGTCAAGGGCTAGCGCTGCGGGCGGCTGGTAGGCGGCGGCGCAAAAGCACGGCTCAACCCTTCAATGCTTTGGCATGATGTTCGATGTGCTCGCCGATGAAACTGGCGATGAAGAAATAGCTGTGATCGAAGCCGTCGCGCATGCGCAAGGTCAGCGGATGGTCAGCGGCGGTGCAGGCCTCTTCCAGCAGATGCGGTTTGAGTTGCTCTTCCAAAAAATCATCGGCGGTGCCCTGGTCGATCAAAAGAGGCAAACGTTCTTCGGCGCCCGGGATCAGCGCGCAGGCATCATAGTCCTGCCAGCTGTTTTGATCGGGACCCAGATAGCCGCGAAAGGCTTTTTGTCCCCATGGTACTTGCGTTGGCGCGACGATGGGGGCGAAGGCGGAGACGGATTTGTAGCAGCCGGGATTTTTCAGCGCGATGGTCAGCGCGCCGTGCCCGCCCATCGAATGACCCGAAATAGCGCGCGCCTCGTTGACGGGAAACGCGTCTTCAATCAGGATCGGCAGCTCGGACGTGACGTAATCGGACATATGATAATTCATGGCAAAGGGCGACTGGGTGGCATCAAGATAAAAACCGGCACCACGGCCAAAATCAAAAGCTTCGTCTTCGTCGATCGGCACATCGTCGCCGCGTGGGCTGGTATCGGGGCACACAATGGCAATGCCGTGCTGTGCCGCAAAGCGCTGGGCGCCGGCTTTTTGCACGAAATTTTCGTCGGTGCAGGTCAGGCCCGACAACCAGTAAAGCACGGGCACCGGCGTATTTTTAGCGCTCAGCGGCAGATAGATCGAAAAGTTCATCGTGCAATTGCAGGTGATCGAGCGGTGGGAAAAGCGGAACTGCCAGCCGTCGAAACATTTGCTTTGTGAAATCTGGGTGAGCGACATGAACGTGGCCTTTGCTATGACTTAAGTGATCGGCGAGAGTTTGGCGGCGCGTGTCACCACAAAAATTGCGGCGGCGGCGCCTGATGTTGCGCATCTGATGTTGCGCATCAAAAAATCACGACGCCGCGAATAGACTCGCCCGAATGCATCAGATCAAAACCTTTGTTGATGTCGTCCAATGGCATGGTGTGGGTAATCATCGGGTCGATCTGAATTTTGCCGTCCATATACCAATCGACGATCTTGGGCACATCGGTGCGTCCGCGCGCGCCGCCAAAGGCCGTGCCGCGCCAGACCCGGCCCGTCACCAGTTGGAAGGGCCGTGTTGAGATTTCCTGGCCTGCCCCGGCAACGCCGATGATGACGCTTTCGCCCCAGCCCTTATGGCAGCATTCGAGCGCATCGCGCATGACATCGACATTGCCGATGCACTCAAACGAATAATCAGCGCCGCCCTTGGTCAAATCAACAATATAAGGCACCAGATCGCCTTCGACTTCTTTGGGGTTGACAAAATGGGTCATGCCGAATTTTTCGCCCCAGGCTTTGCGCGCCGGGTTTATGTCAACGCCGACAATCATATTGGCACCCGCCAGGCGGCAGCCCTGAATAACATTGAGGCCAATGCCGCCAAGCCCAAAGACAACGCAATTATCGCCGGGCTGAACTTTGGCGGTATTGATTGCCGCGCCAATGCCGGTGGTGACGCCGCAACCGATATAACAGATCTTGTCGAACGGGGCGTCTTCGCGCACTTTGGCCAGTGCAATTTCCGGCACCACCGTATGATTGGCGAATGTTGATGTGCCCATATAGTGAAAGATCTTGTCGCCGCCGGCAGAAAAGCGGCTGGTGCCGTCGGGCATCAGACCCTGGCCCTGCGTCACACGGATCTTCTGGCACAGATTGGTTTTGCCCGAGGTGCAATAATCGCATTCGCGGCATTCGGGCGTATAAAGCGGGATGACATGATCGCCGACTTTCAGCGAGGTGACGCCTTTGCCGATCTCGACGACAACGCCAGCGCCTTCATGGCCCAGGATTGCCGGGAAAATTCCTTCCGGGTCGGCGCCCGAGCGCGTGAACTCATCCGTATGGCACAGCCCCGTGGCCTTGATCTCGACCAGAACTTCGCCGTCTTTCGGCCCGTCCAATGTTACCGTTGTCACCTCAAGCGGCTTACCTGCCGCCACTGCCACTGCCGCGCGTGTTTCCATTTATCTGCTCTCCGCTTTATGCTTTACGGCGAGCAGCTTAAACATTGCAAAGCGGTGGCGCAATCGTGAAACAGACGTAGATTGACTTTGGTGGTTGGTATAGCGGTGAAGCTTCAGCAATCTGCGCGGGCTGCGGCTCTAACAGTCGGCGCGGGCCGCGCCCTGGGCATCAAAAATATGTCCGCTCATGTTGGCGCCGCGTTTCGACAACAAAAACAGCGTCAGCGCGGCAATATCGGCGTCGCTCGACAAGGTGTCGCCAGTACTCGCATTATCATTGCCGACCACGCGCGGGGTGACAGCATTAATGCGCACATTCTGGTCGGCCCACTCCTGCGCCTGTTTTCTGGTCATGGCGGTGAGCGCGGCTTTGGTTACGCCCGCAATCGCAATATCGGCAGAACCGGCGTGCTCATCCATTGTGACAACGTTCAGCACAATACCATCGGACCAGGTGAGGGCCATACGATTGGCGCTGATGGTCGAGATCAGGCTGGGCGCCAGTAATTTTTCACAGAGATAGGTTTCAACATCGTCGAAATCAGCGGCGGGCGAAATGTCGTTCGCCGGTAAATGTACAAAATTGATCACGCCGTCCAGACCGCCATAAATCTGCGCGGCTGATCTTGTGAAGCGCGCAATATCGTCAGCTGTTGCCAAAGCGTCGTTATAAACGCGCAAGTCCATGGCATTTGGCGTCATAAGTTCGGACAAGGCCTGCATTTTGGCGGTGTCTTCGCCGTAATTAATAATCAAGCGGGCCTGATGGTCGGCCAATGACGTCACCAGTTCCACGCCAGTTTTGCCGCTCACGCCAGTTACCAAAATGCGCTTGCCCGCTAGCTCCGGGTGCAGCTGCATCGATTTATCGCCGCCAACTACTTCTTCAACAACACTCATTAACATCAGGCCGGTCCTTCCACATTTCATACACTTACGCTGGAGTTACTTTTGTCGTCAGCGCCTTTGGTCCATAAGCCGCCGATTCGGATAACGAGCGGTTAAAGGGCGCCATGATTCGGGATGGTTTCTTGGCGAAATTGTGCGCAGGTTGTGGCATTCGAGCTTGGGCATCTGTCTTGGCCTTAAGTCTGGTCTGTCGCCGCAAATAACGCAAATGCACGTTTGAACAGGGTGTTAGTAAAAGTTTATTCCGCGCTTTCGCACTGAACGAAGTTCATCCCAGTGCAACGCTACCGACGCGCTAACTGCTGTGTCATGAATGTCGCTGCCAGAGGGCGTCAATGGCGGTTAGGGCGTTATTTCTGGTGATAGGTTGAGCGCCGCGCTTGCCAATATACCTAAAGGACTGAGAGTCTAGGGTGAACACGAATCACATTCCGCCTAAGTTTTTGTGGCCAATCGGCTTGGCGGACCAAGGGCGTAGCGAATTGCCAAGTGAGACATAGCTATGAATGATAAAACATCAAATTCCACGCCACAGACCGGATCTATGGTCAGGTCGGCGGCCAATCCAATGGGAAATTCCCGTACTGGAGCAAAGGCAGAGCCGACACGAAACGCGCGCGCTGCCGCAATGCCGCAGCAAGCAGCGCCGCAGCAGGGAGTGCCGCAGCAGGGAGTGGGCGGTGCTGGCGGTCCGAACGCTGCACCAGGCCAGCCACGCCCACCAGGCCAACCAAGTCCAGCGGCACAACCTAGATTGCCACCACAACCCGAGGCCGCCGCATTATCCCCATCGCGTTCCAGTGCTGCTGCTGCCGCTGCTGGTGCTGCTGCATATTCACGCCCTGCAATGGCGGCGGAGCAGCGCGGTAATGGTCAGCCAACCATAAAACCGGCGGCCTTAAATCCGGCATCAACAAATAAAACCGAAAGATCCAAGAGCGATAAATACACTGAGCTTGAAGCCGCCCATGCCGCACCTCAAAAATCCGGGCGCGATAAATTTATTCCCGCCGCAATATTGCTTGTTGCCGGTGCGATCGGATTTGGCGCTTATGCACAAGGTGGGGTAGCAGCAGGGATGGCGGCCATCATAGCCGTAGCGGCGTTTGTTTTATTCTTTGGTCTGCATTTGGTGCGACGCCGGTTGGGTGATGCCGCTCGGCTGCGCAACCAGGTCACTGAGCTACAACAGCAATTACAACAATTGCAGGGCGCACCGACAGCTCAGGCAAACAACAATGCCCGCCGTAGCGCACGTATCAATACCGCCGATCTGGAAGCGGCAGTGAAGGGGACTTTGCCGAAGACAGCGCAAGGACATCACAAAGGGCACTCGCCAGGAGGAATTCCGGGACAATCCAAAGGGCAATCGCTGCCCATGCCGCCAGCTGTACCACACGGCGCGCACCGCAGCGACACACAATACCGATCTGAAACGGCTAACCCGGTGACTGCTAATTCCGGCGTTTTGCGCACCGCTAGCGCGGCAGCTGCGACAGGGGAAATTGTCGGCAGCGTTGTTGGCGGACGTGCAGCTGCCGAAGCGCAGCACGAGCGGCGTCCGGTTTTAAATCCGCCTGCACCGACGGGAACGCCCGCTGCGACGGGAACGCCCGCTGCGACGGCAGCGCCCGCATCCGCAAGAGCATCTTCGGTTGCGACTTCCGGTTACAAGCCAACAAGCACGCAGCAAAACGATGATGCAGGAACGCGGCAGGAAACAGCGCCGCCCTTACCACCTGGTGTTCGCTCACGCTCGAAACTTTCAGCCCAGCCAATGGGGCCGGATGGCCAGCCAATTGTTACTTCGGTAACGCCAGTGCCGCCGCCCAAACATTTGCGCGAGGACGCAGACAAAGGAGCCCCAGCGGCGCAATCGCTGCAACCCGCCGGGCAAGCCGTCCCGCATGCTGCGGATAACGGCATATCCAGGGAGCAGACCACAAAACAGGAACGCGGACAAGAACGCGGACAAGAACGCGGACAAGACGGGGCGCAGGCAAAACAGGCACAAGCACACCCTGCCGGCAGCACAGCTGCTATGGCCCACAAGCCAACTTCCCAAATGTCGACATCAGTCAGAGCTGAGACGCCATTGGAAGCAGTATCTGAATTGATGCGCGCACCCGGGATTGCTGCATCCTCGACAGCCAGTCCTTCCTCTACCGGTGCCGCCATTGGGACCGACAGGACAGGTCAGGCATCCTTTGAGGTGGCCCAAAAATCCACGCAGATTGCTGAATCGGCATCCCAATCGGCCGCGCGGTCGCACGATGGTGTAGCGCAAAAATTGCCGCCAATTCCTTCAGCTGAAGCGCTGCCCGCCGCAATTCCTGGTGGCGCGACTCCAGAGCTGTTGGCGAGCGATGGCGTCACGCCGTCGGTTGATGCGCTCCGTACTGCCGCTGATGAAATGCAGGCGTCTGAGAAACGAAACGGCAAACAAGGCAATAAAGGCGGCAAAAGCGGCCGGGTTGTGATTGCTGCAACCGACGAAAATTCCTGGGACGGAATCGGGGAGGCTACGTCTCAGGCACAGTTCTCAGATGCAATTGTTGAAGCTGTGGCGTCGGAGCGGATCGAGATATTTGTTGAACCCATTTTAGGGCTCGACGACAAAAAAGCGCGTCATTTTGAATTGACGGCGCAGCTTAAATTGCTGACCGGCGCCAGCGTGCAACGTTCCGAATATGATGAAGTTTTGGGCGGCGCCAATTTGCGCCCGGTGCTGGATGTGGCCAAGCTGGCCAATAGTGCGCAACTGGCCGGGCGGCTCCATCGCAGCGGTAAGAAAGCTGCGGTATTTTCCGATTATTCGGGCGAAGCTCTGGCATCGGATTTGTTCCTCGACCAATTGGCGGAACTGTTGAACTCGCGCGATAATCTATCGGGCTATCTGGTGCTGTCGTTGGCGCTGGCCGATGTGCGCGGCTTTGGCGAATTGCATTGGGACACGCTGGAGACGTTGCAGGAGCTTGGCTTCCGCTTTGCCCTTGAGCATGTGACCGATCTGGATGTGGATTTTGATGAATTGAAAAGTAAAGGCTTTGATTTTGTCAAACTGGATGCCGATGTATTCTTGCATGGTATGCCGCTGGATGATCTGGTGGTTCCGGCCGCCGATCTGTGCCGACATCTGGCGGAAGTCGGCCAGACCCTGATCATCAGCGCCATTGAAGATGAAACCAAACTGGCCAAGGTGCTGGGCTTTGGTGTGTTGCTTGGCCAAGGCTCGATGTTCGGCAAGCCGCGCGCCGTCAATCTTGATGTTGCCGCGTCCAAAAAGAGCAACGCGGCTTAGATGTGGCGTCGGGGCAGGTTGTCCTAGTGTAAACCAGGGCGACCCAACCCAGCACGGTGGTGAGTGGTTTTTATCGGCTCCCGAAAACATTGGGCCGCGCTCTGTGAGCCACCTTCTTGCGCCGTGCTGCGTCTTTATACTTGATTGTACGCGCTACACTGGCTAGGGCTTGGCCCCATGAACAAGAACATTGAAAATGGCGAACCCGCCGAGCAGTCACCCGCCAGGCAGTCAATTGAGATATT
>JAJRRE010000350.1 GCA_024279745.1 Alphaproteobacteria bacterium | reverse complement strand
GAAGCCATGAAAATGGAGAACATTCTGCGCGCTGAGCGCGATGGCACAATCAGCGTCATCAAGGCAGCGGAAGGCGACAATCTGGCGGTCGACGCCATTATAATGGAGTTTGGTTAGCCGCTTCCACGGGATGCTTTATCACCCATGTTGTATTTTGCCTTTGGCTCGAATATGTCCGCCCGCCAGATGACGGCGCGCTGCCCCGGCGCCCGCAGTGCAGGTCGCGCTGTGCTAAACGGGTGGCGTTTTATTATGAGCGCGCGCGGCAGTGCCAATATTGTGCAAGAACCTGGCGCCTCGGTGCACGGTGTGTTGTGGCGCTGCGAGCCGCATCATTTAGCAGCACTTGATCGCTGGGAGGGCGTGAGCTGGCGCAACTATCATCGCCGCCGTGTTCAGGTGTGCTGCGCCGATGGGCGCCACTGTTCGGCGGTGAGCTATATCTCTTTGCGCAATTATCGCGGGCAAGCGCGCGCGTCCTATTTGTTCAGCGCGGTACTACCGGGGGCCCGCGATTTCCAATTGCCCAGCCCCTATCATGACGAATTGGCAGCCTGGGCACCGCGGCGACCAATCAATGCCGCGTCTGGCCGCTATGCGCCGCGTTATGTCGGCCGGCGGCGTTAACAAATTTCACGATGTCGTGAGCTGCGCGAGGATTTTCCGTTTGCGCGCGAGGATCATTCATTCCAAACAATCAGCCAAGCCGATGAGCGGCATTGCGCAAGCCTTCGAGGATCGGCTCATAGGCCTCTTCGTCGCGCGCTTCGGGATAGACCACATAAACCGGCGAGATAAATTTACGGGCGCGGGCCGGTTGGCGCAGACGGCCGCGTTTGAGATAGGGCTTGACGATGCGCTTGGGGAAATACCCTGATGCCTCATTGGCCAGAAGATAGTTAAGACCGGCCGATCCCAAATCCAGATTAAGGCTGGTGGCGCTTAGCTTGGGGAAGGCGGCGGCATGTTCGGCGCGAAAATCGGGCCCCCAATCGACGAATACATAGTCCGAGCTCGACCGGCGGGGGCCTTTTGAGCTGGTAACCAGCACAAGTTCTTCGTCGAATAAATGCTCTATGGCAAGACCGGGCGGTTGCAACGGGCGATACATAACGGCGAGGTCCAACGTGCCTTCAAGCAAGCGCTGTATAAGCTGTGAGGCCATGGCGGCACTGGCCGACACGGCGATTTCAGGAATTGCCGCGCGTAACTTAGGGATCCATTTAAGCAAGAAGCCGTCCCAAAGCGAGATCTGCGCGCCGATCGCCAAATGATCACAATATTGGTCCGACAGTCCCACTTCCAATTGCGCATGTTGCCAGACCCGCACCAGCGCAAGCGCATGTTTTTGAAATTGCGACCCGGCAGGCGCCAATGCAGCGCCGTTTTTAGAGCGCTCAAACAGCGGGCGGCCAAGCATTTGCTCTAAACCTTTAATGCGCGCGCTCACTGTTGATTGCGTGATGTTCATGCGCCGTGCAGCATCGATAAAACTGCCGGTTTCAGCAACCATTAGGAACGTTCTTGCAAGTGTAATATCCATCGAAGCGATGATCCGGTAAAGCCGCAACTAAAACTATCTATCGATAACACCGATAGAGGCGTTCGGAAAATTCCGTTTGCGCTAATCTGTTATAGTCATCAAATTCTGTTCGCTCAAAGTTGAGTTCTGTAATGATTAAGGAACGCCATTCCATGAAAGCAAAAATCAAGGCGAAGAAGAAGCCTGCTGCCAAAAAGAAAAAAGCTTCCCCGCGTAAAGCCAGCACGCGGCGCGTTGTTGCCAAGAAGAAACCAGTCAAACGTAAGGTAGCTGTAAAAAAAGTCGCGGCCAAGAAAAAGCTTACAGCGAAAAAGCCTGCCGCGAAGAAGAAAGCTCCAGCGAAGAAGAAAGCTGCAGCGAAGAAGAAAGTCGCGCTCAAGAAAAAGACCGGCGTGAAGAAAAAAACCGCAGTGAAGAAAAAGAGTGCGGCATCGAAAAAGGCTACAGCCAAAAAGAAGGTCGCCAAGAAGACCACTGCAACAAAGAAGAAAGCTTCGATTAAGCGCAAGCCAGGTGCCAAGAAGGTCGCTTTGAAACGTAAGGCGGCGACAGCGCGCAAAGGCCCCAGGAAGGCCGCGGCAGTGAAACGCAAGGCTGCTGCGAAAAAAGCTCCGGCAAAGAAGAAGGCGGCAAAGAAAAAGTCCGTTGCCAGGCGTAAACCCGCAGCGCAGTCAAAGGCTGGCCGGCGCAAATAGGGTACTGCCCACTATGATGGATGGGATCTAAGAGCCCCCGTCTTGGACGGTTGCAGGCCCCCTTAACGAGCGGTCAGTTAAGTTGCGGCGCAAGGATGTTGCCGCGCTCGCTTGCCCGTAAGCGCGCAGGGATACTTTAGCAGCTGTCGGCACCGTTGTTGTTGTCAACCGAGCTGTTTGCAGCCTAATTTTTTGCAGCTAAGTTGTTTGCAACTTAATTTCTAGCAGCTAAGTCGCTTGCAACTATGTTGCCGGGAATGAGCTGGGTGGGGCCAAAGCGGCGCTCAAAAACACGGCGGATGACGAGGTCCACATCGTTCATGGTGGCGCTGCAGCTCAGATCGGCCAGTGACGTCACGCCGTAGGCGCTCAGCCCGCACGGAACAATGCCGGCAAAATGCTCCAGATTTGGATTAACGTTCAAGCTCATGCCGTGATAGCTCACCCATTTGCGCAGCCGGATGCCGATCGCCGCGATTTTTTCCTCGCGATCCGCCCGGCTGACCCAAACCCCGACCCGGTCGCCGTGAGTTCGGCCGGTAATATCGAAATGCGCCAGTATCTCAATGAGCCAATGTTCCAGTTCAGTGACAAAGGCGCGAACATCGGCGCCGCGCCGCTTGACGTCGAGCATGACATAAACCACGCGCTGGCCGGGCCCATGATAGGTGTATTGGCCGCCGCGTCCCGTGGCGTAAACCTGGAACCGGTTCGGGCTCAGCAGATCCTCGGCTTTGGCGCTGGTGCCAGCAGTATAGAGCGCGGGATGCTCAAGCAGCCAAATAAGCTCTGAGGCGGTGCCGGCGCGAATGGCCGCGACCCGTGTTTCCATGCATAAGATGGCGGCCTCATAGTCCACCGGATCGGGGCTGATCAACCATTCTACCGGCAGCTCAGGCGATGTTGGGTAAGTCAGGGGCAAGTTGAGCCCTCTAATAAAAATTGCTTAGGACAAAGTTAGCTTTATCAATTGGAACAATCGCGCGCAAACGAATTTCAGTGCTTGTTTGCGCCCGATGAGTTTGCTAAAGAGCCATTTCCTCAACCTGTTTACGGTATGCGGCCGTGGCGGAATTGGTAGACGCGCAGCGTTGAGGTCGCTGTGGGGTAACACCCGTGGAAGTTCGAGTCTTCTCGGCCGCACCATTATTGGCCTCACGCGCGAAGTGGCGATGCTTTCTCTCACGGCGCGTACCGGCGTTTGAAGTAAACGCCTGCGCCTACGAGGTGCGGGCCAACGGCCCGGGGCTGCGCTTGCAGCCCGGTCGCAGTCGCGACGCAGGCTTGCCCAAATAGTGAGGCTTGTGCTGGAGCCGTTAGCCCCGAGCTGTGAGAGTTCCGGGGGCTTTGCTATCTCACACCCCGGCGAACTCTTTTTTGCCTCGCGGGCCGTATCGGACACGAAAAGTGTCCGGGCCCTCCGGCAGGGCGCCGAACTGTCGGCGGCGGCCCTTGGCCGCTGGGCACAGTCGTGCCGTGATGTGCCCAAATAGTGAGGCTTGTGCTGGAGCCATTAGCCCCGAGCTGTGAGAATTCCGGGGTCTTTGCTGGCCTGCACCCCGGCGAACTCTTTTTTGCCTCGCGGGCCGTATCGGACACGAAAAGTGTCCGGGCCCTCCGGCAGGGCGCCGAACTGTCGGCGGCGGCCTTTGGCCGCTGGGCACAGTCGTGCCGTGATGTGCCCAAATAGTGAGGCTTGTGCTGGAGCCGTTAGCCCCGAGCTGTGAGAATTCCGGGGTCTTTGCTGGCATCCTCCACGGCGAACAATGTTCGCCCGGGCCTTAGGCCCGCCCCCGCGGAGGGCCCGCTTGGGAATATCCCCGTGAGATCTCCCCTTGCTCAAAAGCAAACCAAGCGGTGAACGCCCGTGAGCGAAATCAAAAAGCCCACACAAACCTCTCCCCCATCAAGAGCCCTCCACTGCCGCTTGCCCAAATGGTGAGGGCGTGGGTCAGCACCGCGAGGCAGAAAAACCTACACCAACAACAGCTTCTCCCTTTTCAGGAAGGCTACTGCGGCAACTTGCTCATGGGTGGGAATTGGGCCGTGAGCCCTAAACGCCGCGTCTTTGCCGTATCAGCGCTCCAGTTTTACTGTTTTTCGAGCTCTGGCGGCACGTCGTTGCCGGATTACTTTGTGTACGGCGGCCGCTATCAGGCGCTGGCGCAACGGCGGTGCCAAGGACATGATTGGTGGGCCAATGCGCTGCATGGTCGCGAATTTACCTGGCCCGATCGTGCCATAAAACGGCATCAGATCCAACCGATGAGCAATTGACTTAGAGCTCAGTCGGCGCAGTTTGTTGCGGCGCTCAAGCTTGTGCATTTTCCGGTTAAAAGAGGCCAGTTTCTGATCAAATTCAGCCAGCGGTTTGAACGTATTCTTAGCCTTCATATGCACGATTTTATAACCGCGCTTTTTCAACTCAGCTAAAATACGCGGCAAAGCCTTGGCCGTTGATCTCTTGATGTCGTGAAACAGCAAGATGCCGCCTCGCTTTTGTTCAACACGGCGCAGGGTCACGCGGACCAGTTCATCTGGATCGGCGATGAAGGAATCATCCGACACGACATCG
>JAJRRE010000349.1 GCA_024279745.1 Alphaproteobacteria bacterium | reverse complement strand
CGTCTATTATCCAACGGGCGGCGCCATTTGCCGTCTGGTGAATAAGGGCCGCAAAAAACACGGCATTCGCTGCTCGGCAGAATCAACCGGTGGATCGATCTTTAACATCAACACCATCCGCGCTGGTGAGTTGCAATTTGGCGTGGCTCAGTCCGACTGGTAGTTCCACGCTTATAACGGCACATCCAAGTTCAAGGAAAAAGGCCCGTTTAAAAAGCTGCGCGCCGTTTTCTCAGTTCATGCTGAGCCGGTGACCATCATCGCACGCAAGGATGCCAATATTAAAACCATCCTTGATCTGAAGGGCAAGCGCGTTAACATCGGCAATCCAGGCTCCGGCACACGCGGCACCTGGGAAGTCATTGAAAAAACACTTGGCTGGAAGCGCTCTGATCTGGCTCTTGCTGCCGGTATGAAATCTGCCGAAACCGCTTCTGCGCTTTGCGACGGCAAGATCGACGCTTATTTCTGGCTGGTTGGACATCCATCCGCTTTGACACAAGAATCGATTGCTTCATGCGCCGCCAATCTGGTTGATGGCACATCACCTGCAATCGACAAGCTGGTCGCAGCGACGCCTTACTATCGTCCTGCCAAGATCCCTGCTGGCATGTATAACAACAAAGAAGACGTCAAAACATGGGGCGTTGGCGCAACCTTCGTCTCCAGCTCGGATGTTCCTGAAGAAGTTGTTTATGAAGTCGTGAAAGCAGTGTTCGAGAATATCGGCCAGTTCAGAAAACTGCATCCTGCCTTCCGCCACCTTGATCCAAAAGCTATGATCAAAGACGGCCTGTCAGCTCCGCTTCATGCTGGCGCTGTCAAATACTATAAAGAAAAAGGCTGGATGAAATAATCCAGCTTGCAAGCGGGAGGGCTTCACAGCCTTCCCGTTTTTTGTTTCTACCCGGGCAACAAGGAACAGATGCAGATTTGCACCCAAATTTGCAACCATATGCGGGGACGTTAAATAAAACACCTGAACGAAAAAGGGTGGTCAAGGGAGAAGATTAGTGGCTGAACAACAAACCATGTCAAAAGCCGACGAACTCGTCGCGCAAGTCGAATCGGGGGCACGAAACCCGCTCGGCTGGCAAAAGAACCTCATACCGATATTGTGCTTTATCTGGGCACTTTATCAGCTTTATATTTCATCGCCGCTGCCTTCCATGCTGACGGTTTCGACGAAAATCGACTTCTTCCAATTCATCGGCAATCTGTCGATCTCGCGCAAGATCCATCTAATGTTTGCGCTGGTCCTGGCGACACTTGCCTTCCCGCTGACCAAATCCGCCGCGCGCGACCGTATTCCGCTATATGACTGGTTGCTGCTCGGGCTGGGCTCGGCGGCGCTGTTTTATATGATCGTGATGGATTCCAACATCGCCGATCGCGCCGGCGACTTTACCCATTCACGTATCGGCGTCGACATGACCCTGGCCGTAATCGGTATTGCTATCCTGACCATCTGTATCTACCGCTCGCTCGGGCTGCCGCTTGTCGTGGTCGCCGGAGCCCTGGCCGCCTACGTCTTTATCGGCGGCGGCAATTGGGGCGGCGCCTCCTTCATCAAAGGCACCTGGCATTTTTGGATGCAGGAAGAAGGCGTGTTCGGCAAACCGCTGGCGGTTTCAACCCAGATGATCTTCTTGTTCGTGCTGTTCGGCTCGATCCTGGAAAAAGCCGGCGCTGGTGGATATTTCATCAAGATCGCCTTTGCCCTGCTTGGTCATTTCAAGGGCGGACCAGCTAAAGCCGCCGTTATCGCCTCGGCCATGAGCGGTCTCTATTCAGGCTCCTCCATCGCCAATACGGTGACAACGGGAACGTTCACTATCCCGCTGATGAAGCGAACTGGTTTCTCGGCGGAAAAAGCCGGCGCGGTCGAAGTGGCCTCATCCACCAACGGGCAGTTGATGCCGCCGGTTATGGGCGCAGCGGCGTTCCTGATCGCCGAATTCACCGGTGTCGAATACACCACCTTGCTGAAACATGCGCTGATACCGGCCATCGTGTCCTATATCGCGCTTGTCTACATCGTGCATATCGAAGCCTGCAAGCTGAACCTGAAAGGTCTGCCCAAGCACCCCTCAACAAAAACCATGGCGCAATCAATTTTGGGCATGGTGACCGGCACATTCATCACGTTGCTGCTGTTTACCGGGGTCTATTACTTGCTGGCCTTCGTCAACTCGACGATGCCGGGCATCTCGCTGGTGACAGTCATCGCGATTTGTGCGGTAGCCTATCTTGTCCTGGCCTGGTTTGCCGCAAAACGTCCGGATCTGGAAAAAGATGATCCCGAAGCGCCGATGCTGGAATTGCCCAAGGCTGCCGATACGGCCTGGACCGGACTTTACTACATCCTGCCGATCGTTATTCTGCTGTGGTGTATTTTGCCAACGCCGGATCGGCTGTCGCCGGCAACAGCTGCCTTCTTTGCCTGTCTGGCCATGAGCTTTATCGCGCTCACCCAGCACATCATTAAAGGCGTCTTCCGCGGCAATCTCAACTGTGCGGCGCAATTCAACACCGGCCTGGCCGAATGGATTGATGGCATGGTTTCGGGCGCTCGTAATATGATCTCCATCGGTATCGCAACGGCTGCTGCGGGTATTATCGTTGGCGCGGTATCATTGACCGGCGCGCACGCCATGGTTGGCGATCTAGTTGAAACCCTGTCGGGCGGCAATCTGATGATCATGCTGATCCTGGTGGCGATCATGAGCCTGATCTTAGGCATGGGCCTTCCGACAACCGCCAACTATCTGGTGGTGTCTTCGTTGATGGCGCCGGTGATCATAACGCTTGGTGCCAAGTCCGGCCTGATCCTGCCATTGGTTGCGGTCCATCTGTTCGTGTTCTATTTCGGCATCCTGGCGGACGATACACCGCCCGTTGGGTTGGCAGCTTATGCCGCTGCGGCGATCTCGAAAGGCGATCCGATCCAGACCGGCCTGCAAGGCTTTGCATACGATATCCGCACTGCCCTGTTGCCGTTCCTGTTCCTGTTCAACACTGAACTACTGCTAATGAATGTCTCGCCGGCAAAAGCCCTTTTGGTGTTTGTCATAGCGACAATTGCGATGATGTTGTTCGCGGCGGCAACGCAAGGCTGGTTCTTCACCAAGAGCCGCATATGGGAATCGGTGGCGCTACTGCTTATTGCCTTCACTTTGTTCCGCCCCGGTTACTGGCTCGATCAGATAGAGCCGCCATATGAAGAACGCGCTGGCGTCGAGGCAATAAAACTGGCAGCCGCGCTGCCGGAAAATGCTGAAATCCGCATGCGAATTATCGGCCCGAGTTTCGACCCGGACAAAGTCAACAACACAAGCGTTGCCATCAATCTGGGCAAGAAGAATGCCGATGGCGCCGCACGGTTTGAAAGCGCCGGGTACAAGCTGATGGAAGAAGACGGCAAAGTCATCTTCGACGGCTTTACCTGGAACTTCAAAGACAAGGATCTAAAGCAAAGATTTGCCGAACAGTTTACCGTCGGCGATCCTGACAATCCTTTGATTATTG
>JAJRRE010000348.1 GCA_024279745.1 Alphaproteobacteria bacterium | reverse complement strand
GGTTTTTATGTCTCACGGGCCATATCGGACGCGAAATAGCGTCCGGGCCCTGCGACGGCGCGCCAAACGATTGGCGGGCGCGCGGTTGCGCGCCGTGGTGCAGGCTAGCAAAGACCCCGTGAACCATCACAGCCGAGGCCCATCGGCTCCAGCCCAGCCCTCACCATTTGGGCACATTACGGCACGACTGTGCCCAGCGGCCAAAGGCCGCCGCCGACAGTTCGGCGCGCCTCGCAGGCGCAGGCGGCTCTGCCGCCGGTGCGCGCCGTGAGAGAAAGAGAGAGAGAAACACTCCCTCTTGCCAAGCTCAGTCCGAGCAGACATCATTGGCCGATGACCATATCTGCCCTTCTCGTAATCCTTATTTGTTTCCTGTTCGGCTATTTTTGGGGCTCGATCCCATTCGGCCTGATCCTGACACGGCTCACCGGCGGCGGCGATCTACGCGCCATTGGCTCGGGCAATATCGGCGCGACCAATGTCTTGCGCACGGGCAAAAAGGGAGTGGCCGCTGCGACGCTGCTGCTTGATCTGGCGAAAGGAGCTGGCCCAGTGCTGGCCATTGGGATGGCGTTGCCGGCTCTCCCGCAAGCAGGCCTGTTGCCGCTCGGACCCGAGGAGGCGGAATTCATGCAATTGAGCGCCCAGCCGATGCATCTTGCCGGGCTCGGCGCTTTTATCGGTCATCTTTACCCTGTCTGGCTGAAATTCAGGGGCGGCAAGGGCGTAGCAACATTTATCGGCATTTTGCTGGCGCTGCATTGGCCTCTTGCCCTCATCTTCTGCGCTATTTGGCTGGCAACGGCGCTTCTCACGCGGATTCCATCCTTATCCGCACTGGTCGCCGCGCTTAGCCCCCCGGTCTATTACCTAGTGTACGGCCTGCCCGGCCTGGGCTTCATTGCGCTGATTGGCGTGCTGATCTACTGGAAACACCGGGACAATATTAGCCGCATGTTAGCGGGGCAGGAGACGAAAATAGGTGCCAAATCGTGACGATCCACATCAGGGCAGCGTCTTCGGCACAGCTGTGACGCCGGCGCCTTTGCCGCAAGCCCCGCTTAATGACGCCCAGCGCCTGGCCTGTTTGCGGCTCATTCGGTCAGCAAATGTCGGCCCGGTAACATTTCGCGAACTGATCAACCGCTATGGCGGCGCTCAACAAGCACTAGATGCGTTACCGGATCTATATTCGCGGCACGGCGGGAGGCATAAATATGGCCTCTGCCCGAGATCTCGCGCTGAAGCCGAACTGGAAGCCGCCGCCCGCTGCGGCGCGCATCCGGTCTTTACAATCGAGCCGGGCTATCCTCCTGCATTGGCACAAATCGAAGCGCCGCCGCCGCTGCTTTATGCCATCGGTGATCTGGCGCTGCTCGCCCGCCCTGCCGTCGCAATTGTCGGCTCGCGCCGGGCCTCGGCTTCCGGGCTACAACTCACCCGTCAATTTGCGGGCGAATTAGGCCGCGCCGGGCTTGTTATTGCATCGGGGCTGGCCCGCGGTGTCGACGGTGCTGCCCATAAAGCCGCCCTTGAGACCGGAACCATTGCAGTGGTCGCCGGGGGAGCCGACGTTATTTACCCGCCAGAACATGAGGATTTGCATCGCCAGATTGGTGCGACGGGCTGTGTCATCAGCGAAATGCCACCAGGATTTCGCCCGCGCGGCAAAGACTTCCCGCGCCGCAACCGCATCATAGCCGGGATTTCCATCGGCGTGTTGGTTGTCGAAGCGGCGCGCCGCTCCGGTACATTAATCACCGCGCGTCTGGCAGGCGAATTGGGCCGCGAGGTTTTTGCTGTTCCCGGCCATCCGCTCGACCCGCGCGCTGAAGGTACCAATCATCTGCTCAAGACCGGCGCCACCTTAACCACCTGCGCTAATGACATCATTGAGTTGATCAATCCCTTATTAAAAAGCTCACCTGGATTCAACACGCCCGAGGATTTGGGCCGCCAGGGTCATCTGCTGGAACCGGCCACTGTGATGGAGCCGCCGCCGCGCGCTCAGCCGTTGCCGGTCGAAGATGATCACCGATCATTGGTTCTGGATGTTCTGGGGCCGGCGCCCACCACGATCGATGAGATTGCACGCGCCGCTGAGCTGCCTATTCAGATCGTGCAAACGATCGTTATGGAACTTGATCTTTCAGGTCAGATTGAACGCCACGGCCAACAATTGGTCTCGTTGCTCCCTCAACTTCCGGGAACCGATTAAACACAACTTATACCGCCGAGCGAAAGTATTGACCTGCGGCACCGAGAAGCCCTTGTCCGCCAGCTCCAATGGCCGAGCAAAGTCGAGAACCAGTCAAAATTGAGAACAGCGCCAAGGAACGAGCAAAACACACAATGTAATTGGTGATAAATCGCGCCCTTTATCCGCTCCCTGACGCTCAGCCCCCTCGGCGTACCCTACCCCGCGTTTCTGCGCAGCCGCGCTTCACGAGAGGCCATGTCAAAAATACCGCTGAGGGTCTCAAAGCCGCCCTGCGTGGCCATTTCCTTCAGCTCAAGTGCCATGTCTTCGATATAACTCAGTTGATCGATCATCGTGGGTAATTGATCTTTTTTCGCCACGCCACATTCCACAGATCGCAAATCAGGTTTCCCGATTTCCTTCAACTTTGACTTCATAAGGCTTCCAATTCTCCACAACTATTGATCGCCATGCGGGCGACAGCTCCCCCATTGGTTGAATTAACCATTTATTAGGATGTATCCAGCTGACTTACAACCCATTGAAAGTGAATTCTATTGTCATGTAGTGGCTTGAATATTTTTTATTGTTGTTTTTCAATTAATTAATCATTGCGTTTGACAGCAAAGGAATTAAAACACATCTTTTGCCGCCCTGTGGATAGGCAGTTGGGTTGGCTGGATTTGATGAGAATGATGTGACTTCCTAGCTTACAAATCTGGACAGT
>JAJRRE010000347.1 GCA_024279745.1 Alphaproteobacteria bacterium | reverse complement strand
CGGCGAACAATGTTCGCCCGCCGACCGTTCGGCGCCCATGCGGAGGCGCAAGGAGCGTAAGCGACTGGTGCGCGCCGTGAGCCAAGAGAGTGCAGCCCAGCCCGATGCCGGCACAGGAGAAACAAGCCTGTTCGCCATGCCGCTCACGCAGCGCCAAGAAGACAGAACACAGCACACAGCCGTTCGCAACGGTCAACCAAATCACATCTCAATCGAATACGCGCTCGATGGCGCTGACCGCCGGTTTGGCTTTCAGCCCCTTCATGATCTCATTGAGATGTTCCAAATCCCAGACTTCGACCTTAAAGCGCATTTGGGTGAAATCGGCGGCGCGCTGCAACATGACAACCTCGTCGATATTACCATCCAGATCACCGATGTGCTGCGCGATCTGCGCCAGCGTTCCTGGCTCATTCAGCGCTGTTACAATGAATTGAGCGGCAAAGCGTTCCGGCTGATCCGGGTCGATATCCCAGGTCACATCGATCCAGCGCTGATGCTCTACTTCTTCCAGTCGCGGCGAATGGATCTGGAAAATGCGAATGCCTTCACGCGGCATCACCACACCAACGATCCGGTCGCCGGGAACCGCGCCGCTGCCATCAAAGCTGACAGGCATATCCCCGCGCGTACCGCGAATGGGGACCGCACGATCTTTAGCCGGCTCGGGCGGAGCGACGATATCTTCCAACTCTCCACCGCTGCGTGACCCGCTGGTGCCCGTGCCTGTGCCAGTAGCGGTGACTGCACCACTTCCCGGCCAGCGAAATTTAAGCCCCATGACTTTGGTCAGATTGAACCAGCCCTCGTCACCGATTATCCGCTCATGGCGATTACGCGGCCGCTTGAGCACCGGGCGCGCATCGTCAAGCACTGCATCAGGGTTCGCCGCTTTCAATACATCTCGCGCCAACAATTCACCGCGACCGACGGCGGTCAGTATGTCCTCAACCGTATCTTGATGCAGCCGTTTCAAGGACGCGATCAGCTTCACATCATCGAAGGGATAATCATGTTTCATGAAGAAGGATTTCACAATCCGGCGGCCGAGCTGCGAATATTGTTTGCGGACCGCATCTCGCGCCGCCCGCCGGATGGCTGAACGCGCCTTGCCCGTCAACACGATGCCTTCCCAACTGGCCGGCGGCGTCTGCGCGTCAGAGCGCAAGATTTCAACTTCATCGCCGTTGCTTAACTTGGTGGTCAGTGGCAATTGGCGCCCATTGATGATTGCGCCGACACAAGAATTACCGACATCGGTGTGCACTGCATAAGCAAAATCAATCGGCGTGGCGCCGGTCGGCAGCGCGATCAACAATCCCTTGGGCGTAAAACAAAACACCTGATCGTGGAACAGCTCCAGCTTGGTATGTTCCAAAAACTCGACCGGGTTGTCGCCTTCCAGCAGCGTGTCGACAAGGCGGCGCAACCAGATATAGGGATTGGCATCAATTTGGGCTGAAAGATCATGTCCATTGGCGCTGGTCGGTCCGTTGGATACGCCGGGCTCTTTATTTTCTGCCGTGCCAGCAGTGGTTTCATCGTCTTTGTAGAGCGAATGCGCAGCCACCCCATATTCGGCCACCGAATGCATTTCACTGGTGCGAATTTGTAGCTCAACCCGCTGATGACGTGGACCGACAATGGTAGTGTGAATGGAGCGGTAATTATTCTGCTTGGGCGTGGAGATATAATCCTTGAAGCGCCCCGGCACCATGCGCCACGTCGAATGCGCAACGCCCAGCGCACTATAACTTTCCGCTCTTGTAGTGGTCACGATCCGAAACGCATAGATGTCTGATAATTGTTCAAGCGAGATCTGCTTGTTTTCCATTTTGCGCCAGATCGAATAGGGCTTTTTCTCCCGCCATTGCACATCGGCAGAGATATTGGCGTCGGCCAGTTTTTGCCGCAGCGCCCCCAGGATTTCCTCTACCAAACCCTGATTGCGCGCGCGCAGCTCATCGAGCTTGGTGTTGACCGCCTTGCTGGCATCGGGATAGAGCCAGCGAAAGGCCAGGTCCTCCAGCTCTTCGCGCACGCCCTGCATCCCCATCCGTCCGGCCAGCGGCGCATAAATTTCCAGCGTTTCGGCCGAGATGCGTTTGCGGCTGCCCGGTTTCATATGCTCCAGCGTGCGCATATTGTGCAGCCGGTCGGCGAGCTTGACCAGCAGCACGCGAATGTCGCTGGAAATCGCTACCAGTAACTTGCGGAAATTTTCCGCCTGTTTGGCTTCAGCAGTAACCAGATCGATCTTGTTGATTTTGGTCAGCCCATCGACCAGTGCGCCAATTTCGGAGCCGAATAAATCATCGATTTCCGCGCGCGTGGCCTCAGTATCCTCGATCACATCATGCAGCAAAGCCGTGACGATGGTGGCGTCATCAAGCTTCAGATCGGTCAAAATCGCGGCGACTTCCAGCGGATGGGAAAAATACGGGTCACCCGACTTGCGCTTTTGGTGCCCGTGCGCCTTCATGGCATAGACATAGGCGCGATTAAGCAAGGCGTCGTCAGCATCAGGGTCGTAACTTTGCACGCGCTCAACAAGTTCATATTGGCGCATCATGATGGGGGACGTCTCCTGTTGGCAAAGCTGATAAATGATCGCGTTTGGCTGGGGGTGGATCGCGCACGCCAATACCTCACGGGCAAAGCGCACCGCGCGCAAATCATTATGGACTTTTTTAAAGGCGGATCAACTGATCAATCAAGAGCTGATCAAGTTGGCAGCAATCAGCTGTCATCCGGCAGGGCTTTGGAAGACGTTCCCAACCATTAGATATAGTAATGGGATGCCGAACCCGCACGGCGACTGCATCAAAGGCCAGGAAACTCAGGACCTATTCGCACGCAAATCATCCAACAATGCAGCCTTGGCCCGATCGGCCCGCAACCATTATCCTCGTCCCAGTCCCCGTCCGTGTGGAATTAGCGGCCGCGCGACGACCCACCAGCACCCGTTGACGAGGGCTCAATCGGCGTCAGGCTCTCCATACCGCGCAGCAATTGGTCTTCGGTAATCGGGTCCATCTGCGTATCGGCCATGGGATCATCGCGGCCAAGCGTCTGCGGGCGTCGGTCGCTATTGAGCAGCGGCGCGGCATCGGGCTCAGGCTCGTCAACTTCGACATTTTTCTGGATCGAGTGGATCAGACCTTCGCGCAAATCAGCCGGCGGGATTGTGCCGTCCGCGATTTCACGCAAAGAAATCACAGGGTTCTTGTCATTGTCTGGATCAATGGTGATTTCCGATCCATTGGAGATCGCACGGGCACGATGCGCGGCCAGCAACACCAACTCAAACCGGTTTGTGACTTTTTCAACGCAGTCTTCAACGGTAACACGAGCCATAGCTTATCGATCCTCGACTGTTCAGCGCCCT
>JAJRRE010000346.1 GCA_024279745.1 Alphaproteobacteria bacterium | reverse complement strand
TTATGCAGCTTATCGGCGGATGGGCGAGTTGATCGACGACCCGGCCATGGAAGTGACTTTCCGACTTGAACCCGGCGAAAGTTTCATCGTCGACAACACCCGCGTCCTGCACGCACGCAAAGCCTATTCGGGCGCTGGAACACGATGGTTGCAGGGCTGCTATGCCGACAAGGATGCGCTTTTATCCAAATTGGCGGTCCTGCAAGAAACCCGTGCATCTCACCCCCAGCCCTTGGAGGACATGACGTGACCCAAGCAGATTTCACAACGCTGTCCCAGTCCAATATCGTTGCGTTTATAGCAGATATCTTTGAGCGCCGCGGCGAGGAGGAGTATCTTGGTGAAGCGGTGACCATGGCCGAGCATATGTTGCAAGGCGCGACAATTGGCGAGCAAAACAATTTAGATGAGACCATCATCGTTGCCACATTGCTGCATGACATTGGCCATTTCACCAGTGAGTTTGGCACATACTCATCTGGCGATACCAAAGACCGTTTCCATGAAGAAGCCGGCGCTAAAGTGCTTGAGCGCTTCTTTCCCTCAGTGATTACCGATTGTGTCCGCTATCATGTCGCGGCGAAACGCTATTTATGCGCGACACGGCCGGACTATCTCAAGCGCCTCTCATCGGCCTCACTACATTCTTTGCAATTGCAGGGCGGTCCCATGAGCGCCGAAGAGGTTGCCTCGTTTGAAACGCAACCCAATCTGGCGCAGATCATTCAGGTCCGTTATCTGGACGATGCCGGCAAGCACAAAGATATGAAGACGCCGCCATTTTCGCATTTTGCACCGATGGTGCAGGCGATTGTCGATCGCCATTGCGCCAGCTCCAGCTCAAGCTCAAGCGGCACAAAAAACCGGCCTCACAAAGATTTGCAAGACCGGTAAGTTGTAGCCGAGATCCAATGCGATCTGTTGGCTTTAAGAGACAGACCTAAATCTGCGCTTTGATCCAGTCTTCAAGTTTTTTCTTCGGCGCCGAGCCTTGCAGCGTCGCAACCACTTCACCGTCCTTGAACAGCAGCAAGGTTGGAATGCTGCGAATGCCGTATTTACCCGGCGTGTTCATGTTCTCATCGACGTTCATTTTGGTAATCTTGACCTGATCGCCAAGCGTGGATGCCAATTCATCAAGTAACGGCGCGATCTGTTTGCACGGGCCACACCATTCTGCCCAAAAATCAACGACGACGGGTCCCGAGGCCTTCAGGACCTCAGCCTCAAAATCGGCATCGGAAACATGTGCAAGTGCATTAGGCATATCGTCAATTCTCCTGGGCTTTGCGCGCGCCTTGACGGCGGGCTCATCATAAGGCGGCTCATCTTCCACGCTAGACAGGTAGGGATCGTGAGGCGGCGCGTCAAGGGAGTTGCAGCGCCGATCTGTCCAACGTCCACAGACGTTTTTCATGAATATCCAGCGTTGGCGCCGGGATCTCCATGATCCGCACGCCATCTGTCCACAATATGGCGGCTCGAATGGTCGATTGTGGAAAAGCCTGTCCGATAGCGAGACGATAGGCCGCAAGCTGAAGAAGGTAGGCATCGGCGACTTTTTCAGGCTCAAAAGGTGGCGGCCGGTTGGTTTTGAAATCAACAATCAGCACATCATCGCCCAATTGCACCATGCGGTCGATCTGCCCGGTTATTTTCAAATGCGGCCCCTTGCCGGAGGGCGGGGCGATGGACGCCACAATCGGCACTTCGGCTTGACTACCGGGGCCAAACAACGGTGCAAATTCAGGCGCCCGCAGAACCGCCAGGACTTCACTTACAATTGATCCACGAACCCGCTTGGCCAGACCTTTGGCGCGACGTTCAACAAAACCAGCCGCCGCCTCGTCCCAGCGCTTTGCCGGCAATTGTGGCAGATATTCCAGCAGGGCATGGGACAACGTTCCGCGCAAGAACCGATTGCCGTCGACCAGCTGCGAAGGGCGCAGTATGTTCTGTTCGAGCGGGCCCTGGCGTGACGCGGTTTGCTTAATTGTTTGCGCGTCGCCGTCCGCCCCCTCCAGCACGCCTGCTTGCCCGGAAGGCGTCTGCAGCCCTCCATCGCTCAGTTCACCGTCATCATCTGTCTCCAGCGGCGCCAAACGCGACGGCGCCAACGGCACTTGCAAAGCCGGCTCCGATGGCGCCCGGCGCAGGGCCCAATCCGGCAAATTCACTGCTTGCTCCGGCGTTGTTATTTCATCGCCGCCGCCTTCGCACTCAGTCCGTTGCGGCACCTCCCAACGCAGTACATCCTGCCCGGCCGCGCCCGTCACCTTGCTCAGCTTGCCGTCCAGCCCTTCGACAATAAGATCATACCAGCAGCCCTTATCGCGGCCGCGCTTACCCTCAAATCCGGCGACATAAAGCCGGTCGCGGGCTCTGGTCATGGCCACATATAACAGCCGGTGACGCTCATGTGCTTCGTCGTCGTTGAGCTCCTGTTTGGCGTTTTTGATCACATCAAGTTTGGCGGTCCCCTTGACCTGCCAGACCAACGGCGACGGCGCGGCAATCCCGGCTGGTTTGGCCGCTTCGCCCAGATCGACAAGACCGCCGGGCCGAGCACCGGAGCGAGCCGAGCAGGTATCGGGCAGAAACACAATCGGCGCTTCGAGCCCCTTGGCACCGTGCACCGTCATGACGCGCACTTCATTGCGCCCATGTTCCATATCGCGTTTGATTTCATAGTCTGAGCGGCGCAACCAATCGAGCAGCCCTTGCAGGGACGGCGGCGCGCCATCGTCATAGCTCAGCGCCAGATTTAAAAATTCATCGAGCGGGTCGGACGCTTCGGCACCAAGACGCGCCAGCATCTTTTTGCGCCCGCCATCGCGATCGAGAACAGCAGCGTAGAATTCATAAGGCGGTAGAAAATCGGCCTGGCTGCGCCAGCGTTTGAGCGTGTCGGCCGCCTCCTGGAACACCTCATCCTGCTTGGCTTGTTCCAGCAAAGCCGACCACAGCAAAGACCCTTTGGCACGCACCGCCAAGCTCAGCAAATGATCGTCGTCAAGGCCAAACAGCGGGCTTTTCAAAACCGTTGCTAAGGACAAATCATCTTCCGGCAGCACCAAGAATTCCCCCAGCGCCATCAGATCAAGCACCGCAATCTGGTCGCTCAGCATAAGCCGGTCGGCGCCCGCCACCGGAATCCCGCGCGCTTTCAACGCCTTTACAATAGGCTCGGCGAAGGGACGGCGTTTGCGCAGCAAAATAATGATATCGCCGGCCGTGACCAGCCGGTTCTGCGAGGCCAAAAGTTCGCCATTTGCCAACCAGCTTTCAATCGTGCCGGCGATCCGGTCGGCCAGCCGTGTCACCGGCGCCGAAACGGCGTCATCGCTGAGCGGCGACCAGACCTGCGCCTCATCCGCATCTTCATGCGCTTCACTAGGCCAAATCTCGACCATCCCGGCCTGCCCCTGACGAAAAGCCAAATGCTTGATGGCGTCGCTACTTGTACTGAGGCCGGGGACACGGGTCTTGTCGGCAAAGACGTGATCGACGCAATCGAGCACCGGCGTTACTGTGCGAAACGACATGGTCAGCGGAATGCGCCGCCAGGTTTGATCCGCCTCGCTGGCCATGTCGGCAAAGACCGCCCCCATCTGGGCGAACATTTTTGGCGCGGCGCCCTGAAAGCCATAGATTGATTGTTTTTCATCGCCCACCGCAAACAAAGTACGGACCTGCTCCCGCGCCCCGCTGCCAGCAAAGAACTCGGCTGCCAACGCGCGGATCACCGACCATTGCACCGGGCTTGTGTCTTGCGCCTCATCCACCAGAATATGATCAAGCCCGCCGTCGAGCTTGAACAATACCCATTGCGCCGAATGCGTGGCACTGAGCAGATTTGACGCCGCCGCCAAAAGATCATCGAAATCGAGCGCCGCCCGGCGAGCCTTGGCGGCGCTATAGCGCTGCATAACCGCATTGCCAAGCCGCAGCAGGGCCAGCGTCGCCGCAAGCAGTTTCAGCGATTTCAAATCCTCGCCAGCCTGGTGAAAAATCTCCTGCGCGCGCCGCAATTGGTCTTCAACTTCAGGATGGGTCTTAATCAACCCCTTGGTCATCAGGGCTTTGCGCGGCTCGCCTGTCCCGGTCAGCAGCAGGGCGGCGAGCGCTTCGATGCGCGTGTCGGGCGTTTGTGCGGCCGCCACATCGGATGCACGCGCTGCCGCTTTCACATCGTTTTTGGAGCCCGTCTGCAAGACCTCGGCGGCGGCCTTGCACATCTCATTGCTCAGCGCGCTATTACAATCTTCTTGCAACGAATGTGTTGTGGCGGTCGGCGATACACCAAGCAAGCGGAGATAATCGGCTTCGGCCTGGGCAAAGTCATCGTTACCTGTCCCGTTGTCATCATCGCTTACCGCACCGCGCCGAAGCATGAAGGACAGCCACTCGCGCTGGCGCAGACAATCGCGCAGCAGATCGTCAAAATTATCATCCACCGCAAAAGCAATCGCGGTCTTTAAGGCCTGCGCCAAAGCAGAGCCTTGGCTGCGAATCGCGCGGCTCAGCACATCGTCGATGGCCTGGCGCTGCAAAGTGCGTGTGGTGTCATCATCGAGAATTGAAAAATGCGGCGGCACGCCTGCTTCCAAGGGAAAGCGTTGCAGCAGACGCTCACAAAACGCGTGAATGGTCTGCACCTTGAGCCCGCCGGGCGTTTCAATGGCCAACGCGAACAGCTGACGCGCACGCACCATCTCAGCTTCCAGCGGCGTGCGCTCCAGCAATTGTACCAACAAATCGTTCAACTCGTCGTCACGCGCGGTGACCCAGCGGGCCAGCTTATCGAACACCCGTTTCGACATTTCCGCCGCCGCCGCCTTGGTATAGGTCAGGCACAAGATACGTTCTGGCGCGGTACCGGCGAGTAGCAACCGCATCACGCGCATGGTCAGCACATGGGTTTTGCCGGTGCCCGCATTGGCGCTCACCCAGACCGAAGCCATGGGGTCGGCCGCGTCTGCCTGATTGCGTGTCGTTTGCGCGAGCATGGGTGCGATGTCCGACAAGGCGTCGTTGCCCGGCTGGCCCGAAGACGACGACGAAGAGGAAGAAGAATTGGTACTCATGGCTCAAGCCTCCCCGCCGTTGTTTCTACCGGCGCCGCTACTGGCGCTATTACTGGCGCTGTTACTGGCGCTGCTAGTACCGCCCGCGCTGCTAGTGCCGCTGGTACTGCTAGTGCCGCTGGCACCGTCGTCTGAATGCCCGGCCCATTCCGCCACCCGCGCCAGATGGGCATAATCGTCATAGTCATAACTGAAATCTGCGCGCCGCACGGCCTTGTAGGGCGTCGCCTCATCGTCAAAGGCTGCGACCAGCCCCTGCAAACCGCGCAACGCCTCATCGGCCAGCGCCGACACATCATCGGTTTTAACAAGCCGTGCTTCCCCTGGCGGCTCGGCTCCCGTGGCACGCACATAGCGCAAGCCGGTAACCCGCGCTCCGTTGGCTAAATTGGCAAAGCCGTTTTCATCGCCGGCCGCTTGCGCAATCGCAGCTTCCAGCGGTAGTTGCGGCGCCGCCCCCGACAACACCTTTTTATCGCTCGGCGCCATGCCAGTTTTATAGTCGGTTATAATCAAGCCCGCGTCGCCAAAATCGATCCGGTCGGCGCGCGCGCGCAAGGTGAATAATCCCGCCGGTGCTTTGAACGTCAGCCGCCCATCCACTTCGCTAAGCAGCGTGCTCATGCCCCTGCGCCAGCCCGGCTCCTGCCCGGCAAACCACGCCGCGAAGCGTGCAAAGCGCGGCATCCAGAACGCCGCCACCCGGGGATGGGCTTTATAATCATCCAGTACTTCGGCGGCAATCGCCACCAGTGCCGTCTCAATATCATCGGGCAAAGTGCGATTGTAACGCAGTGAAAACCGCGACAAGGCGTCGTGAATGATCGCGCCCTTCAAGGCCGCGCCCGGCTCCGTCCCCAATTTGGGAAGCGGATCGAGCTTTAAGATTCGCCCGGCAAAAATGGCATAGGGATTGGCGATCCATTTCTCAATCGCGGTTACCGACAAGGCACGCGGGCGCAGCTTTACCGGCGGGCGCGGCTGCGGCGCGCTAATCAAGATTCGGTTGCCGATTTGATCACGCGCACGCGCCCATTGCAGCCACGGCTTGTCCGGCGCCAGGGCATAGCCCGCCACGTCTTGCCCCGTTGCATCTGCGTTGTCTGAATTGTTTGGATTGTTTGAATTGTTTGAATTGTGCAAACCAGCAGCACTTTGTTCGCCCATTTCCATGCCGTCGAGCAGGGCCGAAAGGCGCATCAACCAGCGCGAGGGAACCGTCGGCACACCGTCCACTTTTGCCGCGCGCGTGAGATAAACCTGCGGGGCTCCTAAAAAGCAGCTGAAATCATGAGCCGCCTGCCCAATCTTTTCCTCCGGCGAGGGCAGGCCCAATTGTTGGCGCATGGGCCGATTGAGCCAGGGTCCCGGATCGGCGGCGTCAGGCCATGTGCCTTCGTTGAGCGATCCCAATATTACGACATCCGCCTGCTGCAACCGCGCTTCAAACGGCCCCCAGATCGACAGCCTTGGATGTACGGGAACCCGCGAGCGCACATTTTGCCCGACAATCAAATTCCGGTAAAGGTCGGGATAGTCCCGCGCCGCCAGGTCCGGAGCCGGCAAGGCCTCATCAATCAGGCCGGTGAAAAACAACGATGCCGCTTCCCCCGCCTCTCCCTGCCAGAGCGCGGTGGGGACTTCTTGATCCGGCAGCAGGGATAAAGTCTCGGCCACAGTAATATGCGCCTTGGCCAGATCGCGCAGCGCAAAACAGTCGTCGTCCGGAATATTGTTGGCATTGTCAGCCCCGGTTGAAGGCGCGAATAAATCCGTCAGGGGCTTGAAAGCCGATTGCAACCCGCTGACCAGATCGCGCGCGGCGGTCCAATCCTCATCCCATAAGCGTTGCACGGCGCGGCCCATGCGTTGGCCGCCATCGGTTTCGGCCTTGGCCCGCTCAAGCGCCGCTTCCACACCGTCCAAACCCACCCCCAGATAGGCGGTACGAAATGCGCTCAGCTCCAGCGCGCGAGCCGCACGGCGCACTTGCGCTACCGGCAACCCCAGACGTAACAAGGGATGCTTGAGCAAGGACATCAACTGCGCCGGCGCGAACTCATTGGCAACCGCGTCGATCACCAGATTGAGAAAAGCACCCGGAACGGTTTTGGCAAATGGCCGCCCGGCGGAATCATCGACGCGAATGCCCCACGCTTCCAGACGAATGGCGACACGGCGCGCGAGCAATCTATCAGGCGAAATAAGCGCCGCGGTCTTGCCTGGCGTCTCAGCCGCTTCGCGCAAAATCAGCGCGACTGCTTCGGCTTCATCATGGGTGTTGGCACTCGAAATCAGCGCCACGCCGGACAACGCCTCGCGCAATAATTGGCGGTCGGCGGTCGCGGTAAAGTCGTGCCAATGGGCAGTCGCCCCGGCAGGACGCATGGCTTGGGAAATTAACGACTGCCGCGCGGTTTGGGCCGCATCGCACTGGGCGCCGGGCAAAAGCTGAACGTCGCTGCGTGCCACGCCCAATACTTGCAGCAATTTCTTCATGCCATATTGCGGGTGCTCGGGATGACCGCTTTGTAGAGGACGGCCAAAAGCATCGCGCAGGACTTGCGCGCTGCCTTTGTCATTGGTGCTTCCGTTATAATTGTTATCTGCTTCCGTGCCGTTTGAAACGGCATCAGTCGCCGCGATCCTTTCCTCATGCGTCGCCTTTTTATCGCCCCCCACCTCGCCGCCAATACACTGCCAGCCTTCATCATCTATCGTCTGGTCCAGCGCCGGCAACACGATGGCGCCGCGCGGCAGGCGCGACACAATTTTCATCAACGCTCCGGTTGCGGGAATAGACCCGGTCACACCGGCGATGATCAGCGGCCCTGCAGGCGGCGCTGCAGCAAGGCGGGCCGCCTCGCCAAGGATCAGCTGATTGCGCCGATCAGCGGCGGACACGAAGCCCTGCTCAGCCAGATGCGCCGGCCAGAACGCTGTCACTATTTGCAGAAAATCCAGCGTGCGCTGCCAGTGCTGTGAATAGTCTTCCGGCACCAGATCGACCAGCCCATCGAGGGAAACATTTTCCGTCTCAACCATGTCAATCAGCGTTGCCAATTCACCAGCCAACTTCGCTGCTTGCGCCGGGGTTGCCGCACCGCGCCCGGCCACCGGGGCAAGCGCATCATCATCGGCCGCAGCTTGCGCCTTCGACCAGGCCAAGACCAATTGCGTTAACACAAGGCGCCGTTCGATCTCGCTGACAGCTGGGGGAATTTCAAACGGGTCCGCCGCCTGCTCCGTCGCTGCAGCGTAGGCGGCGCAAGCATCGTTGTCGGCGCAAGCTGCAATATCTGTCACCCCAAACTCATGCGCCGATGCCAGCCCGGATAACAGCGTCAGGTCTTCATCGCCCTGTGCAATGGCGCGAATTTTCGGCAGCAGCATTGTCGAGCCGCCGCCGACAGTTAGAAAGGCTTCTTGCAAGCCTCGCGTAGCGCGCTGTGTCGGCAGCAATATGGTCATGGCGGGCAGATCGAGCGGCGCCGGGCGTGAGCCTCCCGCGCGGGGTAAATCACCGTTCAAAATGGCGCGGGCCAAAGCGTTTAAAAAGGGCTGCCCCGGCGGGATTGTAAACACCTTTGGGTGAACATCGTGCTTAGGCGTCGCCGCTTTCACCCCCGCTTTGCGTTCTGCCATTGCGCAATTGCCTTTCCGCTAACTCAAGCGATGCCGGATCACCGACATGCATCCAGATAGCGTTAGCGCAAAAGCCGAACAAGCGCCTTGATTCCATCGCTTTGTTCCACAGCAGATTTAGCGAATACGCGCCCTTTGGTGCCTCCTGGAACA
>JAJRRE010000345.1 GCA_024279745.1 Alphaproteobacteria bacterium | reverse complement strand
TCGAACGGCAAGAGATGCTCGAACGTTTGAACAAAAAGGTGGAGCACTATGCGCGCCAGGTCGCCGCCTTGCAGTTGCTTGATGACATATTGTGTGGCCAGGAGCAGGCAACGCAGGATAAATTTTTGCAACCGGTACTGGAAGCGGTGCGCCCCTATCTGGCAACAGTCTTGCCCGGCAGCGATTTGCATTTTACCGAAACTCTGGATGTAACGGGGCTTAGGCGGCAAAGCCAGGAGCAGACGCTTGATCTGTTGTCGGCTGGAACGCAGGAGCAAATCGCCGTGTTGGTGCGGCTGGGGTTCGCACGGTTGAGTGCGCAAAGCGGCTCGCCCATGCCGGTGATTTTGGACGATGCATTGGTTTATTCCGATGATGAACGAATTGCACGCGCGTTTGATGCGCTTCATGCGGCATCGAAACTACATCAAGTGATCATATTAACCTGCCGCAGTGCAAGTTTTGCCGCTCTGGGCGGCAACCAGCTGGCCTTGGAAGAGTGGAAACCGGACGATACGGCCGTTTGAGATCGACGAACGCTTTGTACTATTTGCGAATATGTTGTGAGCTGATCTGCAAGATGCAGTGGTTAACTGGCAGTTTTGGCGTCAACCAACCACATAAACGCGAGGAGTGGCGGCGATATCGGCGCGCCGCGCAGGATGAAGAAATTTTGACTGATAAATGGAATGATGCGGTCTGCCTTGTGACCGGCATGGCAGTTGCAGCGGCGCACTAACATTTGGCTTTTGGATGATGCCTTGGGGCAATAGTGCACCGATCTTGAGCGATCCGGTTGTGCGGCGTTGCGCCAATTTGGGACCTGGACCAAAGTGATACTATAATCGCGCTACCCTTAGTGTGTAGAACCTGCACCGCTGACAAGTGCTAGCGTAATTTGAAGGACAGTCGCAGACCCTATGACGAGCCGTAGATTGTATAATCGGCGTACTCCTGTTCGCCAAATTCCTTACGTGTGGGCCCGGCAGGCCGGCGCTGTTTTATTGCTCGTCTTTGCCGCTGTTGCCCTATGGGGACGCCCGTTAACGGCCCTGGCCCTTGATATTGAGTTTGAAGGGCGTGCGATTAAACGCGATATTCTGGTTCTTTTCGACCAGCGCCAGGAGGGTGCGGAGCACCTCACGCGCGCGCACCGTTTTGCGCAAATGCCGCTCAATCATCTGGGCTATAAATTAACTTATATCGATGTTAATCAGCCGCTGCCTGATCTGGAGACACTTTCAAAATATCGCGGTGTTCTGAGCTGGTTCAATGAGCCGTTGGAAGACCCGGACGGTTTGGTGCGCTGGCTTGATCAGGCTACGGCAAACGGTATGCGCTACGTGATTATGGGCGAGATAGCGCCAGCTGCAACGGACAAAGCCCAGCCGGCAATTAATGCTATTCTGGCCCGACTAGGCTTAAAATCGACCGGCGGCTATGTCAGTTTGACTTATCAAGCCCGTGTTGCGCTCATGGATAAGGCATATGTCGGCTTTGAGCGCCCGCTCGATAAGGTTTTGCCTAATTTTCCGGTTGTTCTGCAAAATGGTACTTCGGCGCAAATTCATCTATCTTTGCGCACGCCGCTTGAAGACGGCAAAATCGCAACCGCCGTGCTGGTGGCGACCAATACCCATGGCGGGTATGCCGCGCAAAATTACACGTTCACCAATGACGCCAATACAGATCTGATCGGCTGGGTATTAAATCCATTTGAATTTTTCAAAACTGCTTTCGGCGTTGAGCGATTTCCAATACCCGATACCACCACTTTGGCCGGTCGGCGGATTTATTTTTCCCATATCGACGGCGATGGCTGGAATAATTTATCTGAGATTGAAGTTTATCGGCTGAAGCAGCAGCTGTCGTCTGCGGTCATCGCGCGTGAAGCTATAGAAGCATTTCCCGATCTGCCGGTGTCGGTGGCGTTACTGGCGGCGGATATCGATTTGCGTTTGGGGGGCAATCCCAAAGGCAAGCCGGTGGCAAAGCGTTTGTTTGCACTGCCGCAGGTAGAAGTCGCCAGCCATACTTATTCTCATCCCTATGACTGGCAGTTTTTTGAGCAGTATGACCGGGCAGTGGAGATTGACAAGATTGAGCGCTTCCAGCGTCCCAATACGCCGCTGCGGCAAAAGCTTAATGCGGTCATGTTGCGGCTGGCAAAAAAGAAAGTGCCAGCGGATCGGTTCAATAAATACGTCGCGGGAACAGATGATTTGCCGCGCACTTACTTGAAAGATCCTTTTGAGCTGAAAACTGAGATAGGCCGAGCGCTGGAGATTTCGCAAAGCCTGGCGCCGCCGGGAAAAAAAGTTCGGCTCTATCAATGGAGCGGTGATACCACACCCTTTCCAGCCGCCATCAAGGCTACGCGAAAAGCCGGCGTAAGGAATTTAAACGGCGGCGATTCGCGGTATGATTTTGAGTATCCATCGGCCGGATATGTGCCGCCGATTGCGCGGGTGACCGGCGGCCAACGACAAATTTATGCGGTCAATTCAAACGAGAATACGTACACAAATGATTGGACAGGCCCCTATTTCGGGCTGTTCATGCTGGAACATACGCTTAAGAATACCGAGCGCCCTCGCCGCCTGAAGGCGTTTAATCTATATTACCATATGTATTCGGGCGAGAAAGCTTCGGCGTTGGCAGCGGTGAAATATTTCCTGACTATGGCCCGCGGCAGTGCCGTCATCCCTATTTTTGCCTCGCACTATGCGGCCATCGCCGATGATTTTTTTAAAGTTGAGTTGCAACAGATTGATCAAAGTTCATGGGCAGTCTACGCGCGTGGCGCCATGCAGACGGTTCGCTTCGACAACGCCAGCGGGCTCGCCGTCGATTATGGGCGCAGTAGCGGCGTGCTGGGCGCCTCCTTGCATGAAGGGGCACTCTATATTGCGCTGGACCGGGCCGTTACGCGCGCCGTCGTGACTTTGAAACCGCGCGATAAAACTAACCAGGCCGGGCCAGGCTCTGCCGGTAATCCAAATTTGGCGACTTTGGTCAATAGCCGCTGGAGTATTTTCAACAAGGTTCATGAAGTGTGCGGCTTTACAGTTAATGCGGTGGGTTTTGGCAAAGGCGATATGGTTTGGCGAACCGCACCGGGGCGTGGGGTCTCGATCAAGGCGATGCGCGGCGGCAGGCTGTTGAGCGAAGAGACACTATGGGCAAATGAAAAAGGGCTGTTGACATTAAACCTTTCGGTAAAGGCGATCGAACCGTTGCGGTTGAGGTTTTCGTGCCATGAGTGATGCTAAAGTCCATCGCGCCGCAATCGCAACGAGTACCATTGTGATGAGCCGCTTGAAAACAATTCGTCCGCATATCTGGATAATGAGTGCCCTTTTTGCCGGTGCCGGTGTTATCGGTGTTTTACTGCTGCCGGGAGAGAATGAGCGGGTTGCCATGCTGGAGCGCGACGGCAACAATAAAGAAGCGTTGCAGCTATTAGAGGCGCGGTTCGAATCTGGCGATCGGGCACAACGCACGCTTTATCAATTGCAACGCCTTTACGAACATTTCGGTGCCTTGGATAAATCGCGGCGCACGCTTGAGATGCTTGCAAAAGAGCGGCCCAATGATGCTTATGTGCAGCGGCAATTGGCACATTTTTATAAGGCGACCCAGGACGAAGCCGCTTATACCGGCGCCTTGCGTGCGCAATTATCAATTCGTTACTCGGCTCCAGCCTGCCGGGAGCTGATCGGGCTGCTGCGCCGCAAGGGAGATTTTGAGCGCGAGGAACGCCGGATTGAAAGCTGCCGCAGGGCTGGATATCGACGTTCGGATGATCTGGTGCGGTTGGCCATGCTTTATGCGGTTGACGGAAAAATGTCCCTTACGTCGCAATTGCTGCAATCGGTGGATGATCGACGAAAACTGAAAAAAGATCGTCAT
>JAJRRE010000344.1 GCA_024279745.1 Alphaproteobacteria bacterium | reverse complement strand
GCCTTTTGCTACAATAAAACCGCCATTGCCATTCAGTTTCACCCGGAAATAACGCTCGCCATGATCCACCGCTGGACCACTTTGGCCGCGCACCGTCTATCGATGTCCGGCACCAAACCGCGCGAGCAACATTTCACCGACCATTTGCGCTTTTCAAAGCAGGTCGCCAATTGGCGCGCCTGTTTCCTGGACAATTGGTTGCGTCTTGGCACCGCACAGACCCCTACCGAAAAATAATTTCCAATCTCATTCAAATTGATGATGCTTGTTACGAATTTCGTAAAGAATTTGCGGCTTAATCCATAACAGACACGCGACCTCAGTTTTGCGTAGCGCGTGTAACCGGCCTGGCAGAGTGCCTGAAGACTATTTGTTGATGCGTTTTTCTTCGTTTGCACTTTGCCAGCCGGCACTATCTTCCCGGCACTATTTTCAAAAATGCGGGCTTCATACGAGAGGTTGCAGGGTGGAATTTATTCCACCGCATCACAGCGCCAAACTCATCGCGCAAAATCAGGCCGAAACTGCCAGCGCTGCGGCTTTCGCTTTAGCAGCAGTTGCATCGCCGCCATCGCCGCCTTCTGCATCCCTATCTTCATCTTCGCTGGCAACGCTCAACACATCGCTTAAGCGCCGATGAATCTTGCGCTGGCGCGGTTTGTTGACGATTTTCTTACCCGTCAAGTCGGTGACATAAAACACATCCACCGCTTTTTCGCCGAAGGTGGTGATATGAGCCGACGTGATATCGAGATTGAGATCAGCCAGCGCACTTGTCAGCTCGTATAAAAGCCCGGCCCGGTCGAGCCCGGCCACTTCGATAACGGTAAAACTGTCGGACAGGGAATTATTGATGATGACTTCCGGCTCAACTGTAAAAGCACCGACCGATCCAACCGGTTTTTCCTTGCCCTCCATCAACTGATCGAGATGCTGCTCACCGCGCAATAATTTCTCGATTGTCGTGCCGATGCGCGCGGCGCGGCGTTCTTCGTCCTCATTCAGTTCAAACTCGCGCGCCAAAAGAAACGTATCAAGCGCCATACCGCTACGCGTTGTCGAGATATAGGCGCCCGAAATATTCGCGCCCGCGCCAGCACAGGCCCCTGCACACATCGATAACAGCCGCGGATGATTGGGCGCCAGCACAGATAATTCAGTGATGGCGGTAAATGCATCTGAAGTGTGATCAGTCGCAATCTGCTGATCAGCCTGCGTGGCGGTTCGCATCAACTGCGCATGGCGGACCTGGCTTTTGGTTTCAATCTTGAGCCAATAGTCGCGGTACTGCTCGTCGATAAAACGTTGCACATCGGCGCCGTCCCACTCAGCCAGGGCCTCGCGGAAATCCTGCTTGGCCTGCTCGACGCGCTGTTTATGGGGAAGCTCGCCATGACCGCCGCTGAGCAAGGCTTCGGCCTCGCAATAAAGCGTGCGCAACAATTGCCCCTTCCAGCCATTCCAGGTACCGGGCCCGACGGCGCGGATATCCACCACGGTCAGGATCAGCAGCAGCTTCAGGCGCTCCGGGCTCTGCACCACATTGGCAAAGTCGCGGATGGTTTTGGGATCTGAAATATCGCGGCTCTGGGCGACATTGCTCATCGTCAGATGCTCGCGGATCAACCACACCACCGTATCGGATTCGGCTCGGTCGAGCCCTAACCGCGGACACAGCTCGCGCGCCAGCTCAGCGCCGATCACCGAATGATCTTCGGGGCGCCCTTTGCCGACATCGTGCAAGAAGGCCGCCACATAAAGCGCGCGCTTATGTTTGATCTGCTGGATGATCTTGGTGGCAAGCGGATGACCTTCCGCTTCCAGACCGCGATCAATGCGCGACAGGATTCCAACCGTGCGCAGTAGATGCTCATCGACCGTGAAATGGTGATACATATTGAACTGCATCATTGAGACCACGCGGCCAAATTCGGGAACAAAACGGCCCAGTACGCCCGCCTCATTCATCCGCCTGAGCGCGCCTTCAGGATTGACCTTGGCGTCGAGCATTTCCAGGAATATTCGATTGGCTTCTTTATTAGCGCGCAATTTGTCGTCGATCAGGCGCAAGGACCGGCGCAGCAGCCGTACCGCTTCGGGGTGAAAGGCCATGTCATATTGTTCGGCTTGCGCAAAGAAGCGAATAAGGTTGACCGGATCGTTGCAGAACGCCTGATCATTGACCACGTTGAGGCGCCCATTCTCAACCCGAAAATCTGTTGTCTTGGCGATCATACGGCGCAGCTTCCAGCTTCCCGGGCGCAGCAGCGCATCCAGGCCTGGCGAGGTCTTGAGCTGCTGCACTTCCAGCGCCGAGCACAATATGCCGGTCAGATCGCCGACATCCTTGGCGGTCAGGAAATAATGCTTCATGAACCTTTCCGCCGGGATCAACCCGTCATGTTCGGTATAACCAAGGCGCTCAGCCAAAATTGGTTGCAGCTCAAAGGCCAGACGTTCTTCGGCGCGCCCGGTTGTGAAATGCAGATGGCACCGCACGGTCCACAAAAAATCTTCACATTTGCGAAAGGTGTGAAACTCATCGGGTGTAAAAATGCCCGCCGAAAGGACACCGGCGCCTGGATCATCGCCGTGAATATATTTCGATAGCCAGTGCAGCGTGTGCAGATCGCGCAAGCCGCCCTTGCCGTCCTTGATATTCGGCTCGACCCGGTAGCGCGACTGGCCCGAACGCTCATGACGCTCATCACGTTCGCTCATTTTGGCCTCGATGAAATCGCTCGCGCTGCCGGCGACGACATCCTTGGCGAAGCGGTCCTGCATTTCCTTGAACAGCTCTTCATCGCCGAAGATGAGCCGCGCATCCAAAATGGCCGTGCGAATGGTCATATCGGCCTTCGACAGCTTCACGCATTGCTCAACCGAGCGCGTGGCGTGGCCGACCTTGAAGCCGACATCCCACAACAGATAAAGAATATATTCGACAACGCTTTCGCCCCAGGCGGTCAGCTTAAAGGGATGCACGAACAAAAGATCGATGTCGGAGCCCGGCGCCAAAAGGCCGCGGCCATAACCGCCCGTCGCGACAACCGCCATGCGCTCAGCGTCCGAAGGGTTGGTGGCGCGGTAGACATGACAGACGGCAAAGTCATAAATCAGATGGATCAGCTCGTCCTGGAACTGCGACAACCCTGCCGCACAGGCGCGCCCATTGCCGTCTTCCAGCAGTTGCGCTTCGGCCTGTTCCAGCGCCTGCGCCAGCAGCTCCTTCAGACGCGCCAGAACGGCGCCGCGGATGGCGGTGTCATTGCCCTTATACTGCTTGTTGAACGCGCTGAGCTCGTCCCGCTGTTGCTGCGGATCGAAAAAAGGCGGCGGTACGATTTTTATCTGATCCATTTGCCTGTCCAATTGATAAGCTCGATCAATCCTGTTTGCGGCTTAGCTCTTTGAGTTTATACAAGGCTTCCAGCGCAGCGCGAGGCGTCATCTCGTCCGGATTAAGCGCCTGCAACGCTTCATCGCTTGGTGAGGGCCCGGCAGCGGGCATGGCAATTGGCGCAGCTTTTGGCCGGGCCGCAGCAAATAGCGGCAAGTCATCCAGCTGCCCGGCTGGTGTTGCGCGGCCATCGTCGCCCTCCTCCAATAGCTGCAATACTTCGCTGGCCCGTGCGACAACCTCATGCGGCAATCCGGCAAGTTTGGCCACCTGAATGCCATAAGAGCGATCCGCCGAGCCGGCGCGCACCTTATGCAAAAAGACGATCTCATCGCGCCATTCCTTCACATCGACGGTCACATTGGCGACATGAGCCAGCCGCTGCGCCAGCGCGGTCAGTTCGTGGTAATGGGTGGCAAATAATGAGCGGCAACAATTCACATTGTGCAGATGCTCGACCGTCGCCCAGGCGATCGATAGCCCGTCAAAGGTCGCCGTACCGCGCCCCACTTCATCGAGAATGACCAGCGATTTATCGCTCGCCTGATTAAGAATACCGGCGGTCTCAACCATTTCCACCATGAACGTCGAGCGCCCGCGCGCCAGATCATCAGAGGCGCCCACACGCGAAAACAGCCGGTCGACAACACCAATCCGTGCCTCACGCGCCGGCACATAAGACCCGATCTGCGCCAGCACCGTGATCAGCGCGTTTTGCCGAAGGAAGGTCGACTTACCGGCCATATTCGGCCCCGTCACCAACCAGATGCGCGCGTCGTCGCCCGCCGCCTCATCAAAGCCCGTCGGCGCCGGCTCATAGCGCCCCAGCACACAATCATTTTCGATAAACGGACCCTCATGGGCGCGGCGCAAAGCCTGCTCGACAACCGGATGCCGCCCGCCAATGATTTCAAACATAGTGGAGCCGTCGAGCTGCGGGCGCACATAGTCTTCATCGCGCGCTACTTGCGCCAATCCGCAATGATGATCAAGCGCAGCAAGCGCGGCGGCAACTTCAGACAAGACCTGCTCCTGGCCTGCAATGTCGCTCGCCAACCGCGTGAAAATCTCGTGCTCCAGCGCCAGCGCCCGATCACCGGCCGAGGCAATTCGCCCTTCGGTTTCAACCAGCTCAGTGGTAATAAAACGCACCGCATTGGCCAGGGTCTGGCGATGAGTGAATGTCTCATTCAAAGGCGGCTGCAGCAGCGGCTTGGCGTTGGCGGCGGTGGCTTCCAGGAAATAACCCAGCATATTGTTATGGCGCAGCTTCAGGCCTTTAATGCCGCTTGATTGCACATATTTGATTTCCAGCGCCGCCATCACCTGGCGCCCTTCATCACGTAATTTGCGTGCGTCGTCGAGATCAGCTGCAAAGCCTGGCGCGATATAATTGCCCTCACGGCGCAGATGCGGCGGCTCCTCAACCAGCGCGGCTTTCAATGTGTCATGCAGGCTCAGACCGTTTTCATTTAAACTCAAACCGCCCGCTTCAAGCCGCTGCATGAGTTGCGCCAGATGCTGCGGCAACCCCATCGCGCCTGAACTGGTCCGCAATAACGCCGCGCAAGACAGCGCCGCCGCCAGACCATCGCCAACCGCTGCCAGATCGCGCGGACCGCCGCGGTTATAGCCCAGCCGCGACATCGCCCGGGCAATATCAGGCGCGGCTTTCAAGCTGGCACGCAAATCCTCGCGCAGGCTCTCTTCGTCGATCAGATAGGACACCACATCAAGGCGCGCATTAATCTCCTGCGGGTCGCGCAAGGGGCTAGCCAGACGAGCGGCCAACTCGCGGGCGCCCGGGCCGGTAACCGTGCGCTCAACGGCGCCCAGCAGACTATCGCGTTTGTCGCCGGAGCTGGCGCGCACCAGCTCAAGTGACGCGCGGCTGGCCGCATCGATCACCAATATTTGCGCCGCGCCGGTCTTGCGCGGGGGCCGCATCACAGGCCGAGCGCCAAGCTGCGTCAGTTCGATATATTTCAGCAAGGCGCCAATCGCCGCCAGTTCGCCGCGCGAGAAACCGCCAAAGGCCGCCAGATCCGCGACACCCAGACGCTGTTTCAGATTGCGCTCACCGGCCATGGAATCGAAATACGCCCCCGGCACAGGTGTTGGCGCGGCGCCGGCGACCTCCACCCAGCGCATGAATTCCAGATCGCCAAAGACCTGATCGACGGCAATGATTTCGCTGGGCGACAGCCGCAACAATTCGCCCGGTAGATCAATCGGCGCCACTTCGCCCACTTCAAACTCACCGGTCGAGATATCCATTGACGCCAGCGCCAGCATCGCGCCTTTACCGTCGGCGCGGTCCGGGGCTTTAAACAAGGCGCTGAGATAATTGCGCGCCGAGGCGTCGAGCAACGCGTCTTCGGTCAAGGTCCCGGGCGTCACCAGGCGCACCACATCGCGGTGAACGATTGATTTGGCGCCGCGCTTTTTTGCCTCCGCCGGGTCCTCCAGCTGCTCGCATACCGCGACGCGAAAACCCTGTCGGATCAAGCGCTGCAAATATTCATCGGCGCGCACCACCGGCACGCCGCACATCGGGATGTCCTCGCCCAGATGTTTGCCGCGCTTGGTCAGGGTAATCGACAGCGCCTTGGCGGCGACAACCGCGTCTTCAAAGAACAGCTCATAAAAATCGCCCATCCGGTACCACAAGATACTGTCGGGATTGGCGGCCTTGATTTCAAGAAATTGCGCCATCGAGGGCGTTACGCCGCTGCCTTTTGCGGGCTTGCCTGACTTGGTGGCGTTAGCTGACTTACCGGGCTTGATTGGCTTGGCCGGCTTCCTGGGCGACGTCACATTATTCGGCGCCACCTTGCTCAGCTCTACTTTGCCGGCAGCATTATCGGCTTTCTGGCCCGCAGCCTTCGCCCCACCATCGCGTGCGGGACGTGGTGCAGGAGCGCCGGACGCATTGCCCGGCTCATTTTTTGCTGATTTAGCCATGGCCGGCTTTGTGCCGCGCTAAGCCCGCGCTGGCAAGAGGCTGCATGGCTTCTGCCGCGCTTCACACACGGCCAAATGCAGATTGCATGTGAACAATTGCTGTTTGCAGTGAAAATCAACAAGCGTCTGAGGGGGCGGCGACGTTATTTCTTGGCGCGTGCGGCTTTGCGCTGCCCCAGCCCCATGCTTTTAGCCAACTCCGAGCGCTGCTTGGCATATCCGGGCGCCACCATTGGATAATCACGCGGCAAATTCCATTTTTCGCGATATTCTTCCGGTGTGAGATTATAATGCGACATTAAATGACGCTTCAAAGAGCGGAACTTTTTGCCGTCCTCCAAACAGATGAGGAAGTCATTCGAGATCGATTTCTTGATCGGAACCGCTGGTTTGAGCTCTTCAGCCTTATCAATAGTACGGTTTTGCGCTGCTTTAACCAGTGCATCATGAACTTCGCTGATCAACATCGGAACATCCTGACGAACAACTGTATTATTTGTGACATAGGCCGACACAATATCTGCAGTTAGCTCAACCAGTTCTTGCTTGTCTACTTCGCCGTCCATAAAAATAATCCCTTCTTCCCCTTTAGGCTTGGCCTGTACTACATATATTTGAGTATAGTTTCAAGTGACTTCTCAACTACTCATAGATAGGACAAGTCATACTTAAGAAATTATCTTATTTTACTACAGCTTAGCCAATAGTTGACTATATGGTTATGTTTTGTTGCTGATCCTGTGCTTAGCTGTAGCATTTGGAAAGCTTTGCAAACGTAACCGTGCGATAGCTTGCCGGAAGGATACAAATTACGGCATAGTCCCGTCAGTAATATACGGAGTAGCCACCACAGTGATCCGGTTCTAAAACTCTCGCGCAGGTAGAAACGTACTTATGCTCACAAAGACTGAATTCCTGCGTTATTTGCACTGCCCGCAATCGGCCTGGCTAAAAGCTAATAAGCCTGACGCAATCGCGAGAAGCGAGCTGTCGCTGTTCGACAAAAAGTTAATTTCCGATGGCTATGATGTCGAAGCAATGGCCGAAAAACTGTTCCCCGGCGGCGTTACCGTCAAGCCAGGCCCTGATGCAGCAGCCCAAACCCAGGCTTTATTGTCGGCTGGCCATAAAATACTGTTTCAACCAACATTCGAGACCGATGACGGCCTGCATGTACGCGGCGACATCCTT
>JAJRRE010000343.1 GCA_024279745.1 Alphaproteobacteria bacterium | reverse complement strand
GCATGGCGATAGTGATAACGAAGGCGATGACGACGGAAAAGACGACGAGCATGGCGATAGCGACGGCGAAAGCGATGACAAAGACGACGAAAAAGATGATGACGAAGACAAGGGCGATGACGAGTATCATGATGAAGGTGCCGTCAAAGACTTAGGAAATGAGCGCGATGGCGGTTATGACCCTGAGAAAGACAAAGAAGACGATCGCGACGGCGAAAGCGATGACGATGGCAAGGACGACGAAGATCATGGTGATCGCGACGACGAAAGCGATGACGATGGCAAAGACGACGAAGATCATGGTGATCGCGACGACGAAAGCGATGACGATGGCAAGGACGACGAAGATCATGGTGATCGCGACGACGAAAGCGATGACGATGGCAAAGACGACGAAGATCATGGTGATCGCGACGACGAAAGCGATGACGATGGCAAAGACGACGAAGATCATGGTGATCGCGACGACGACAGCGATGACGATGGCAACGACGACGAAGATCATGGTGATCGCGACGACGAGAGCGATGACGATGGTAAGGACGACGAGGATCATGGTGATCGCGACGACGAAAGCGATGACGATGGCAAAGACGACAAAGACGATGACAAAGATGACGAAAAAGACGATGACGAAAAAGACGATGACGAAAAAGACGACGAACATGGCGACGACGAAAACGACGATAGCGAAGAAAAAACTGAGCGCTATTGTGCCGAATATGCACAAGTTGAAACTGGCACCGTTAAGCAGTTGATTTCATGTGTCACCGAGCGGGTTTCATCTCAGCGTTACACCAGCGCAGAACCGGCACTCAAACAGTATGTTGGCCCCTATCTTCCTGGCCAATCTGCAACCAACCAGTACTCAGTCGATCCAAAATGCCGGGTCCCGGAAATCAAGCCTTTAACGTCGGATATAAATATGCTTCGAAACCACGTTGACAGCTTTGTAGCTAGCGGCGACACGGCAGGACATCTTGGAACGGCCTGGTCCTGGTATACGGTTTCACCCCAGTGGAATGATGTATTTCCAGTGAGCAGTGCAGCAAAGAGTTATGGCGACAAGGACAATATCAAAGCGGTTGTGTTGATGACGGACGGTGACTACAACACATCTTATGGGGACAAAAGTTCATCATCCACCATGGCGCGCAGATATTGTCAGGAAATGAAAGATGCTGGCGTGATTATCTACACGGTCGGGTTTGGGGTTCCAGCAGGATCAACCCAGCGAGCAACGTTGAATGCTTGTGCCACGTCTGCTGCGCATACCTTCTTCCCTTATGATGGTGAGCAATTGCGCCAATCGTTTAACGAGATCGGTGCCGCATTGGCAACGGCCAAGAACGCACCGCGCTTGATCAAGTAATCGGCCACAAGACATTTCTTGTGCTAAAGAAACAGATAGGCGCCTTGGAGAAATCCAGGGCGCCTGTTTTTTGTCTACTGGTCAAAATTACCAGATGTTTTGTTGTAAAGCACTGCTGGAAAAGTGACAAAGAGGCGCGAGGCGTTGACTTCGCCCACGCCCTGAGCGACAACCCACCTCCAAATACTTGTGATTTCATTTGATATGAAAACTTAGACCTTCACCGTTGCTGGAGACAGAAAGTCATGACCATCCAATCCTTGCAAAACGCGATTGAAGCCGCCTGGGAGGCGCGCGATACCATCACACCTTCAACGCAAGGGGAGGCGCGCGACGCTATTGAAAGCGCGCTTGACCAATTGGACAAAGGTGAGCTTCGAGTTGCAGACAAATCCAGCGGTGAATGGGTTGTCAATCAATGGCTAAAAAAGGCGGTTCTGCTGTCATTTCGCATAAGCGATATGACTATGATTTCGGGAAATGCCGGGGGCAGCTCCTGGTGGGATAAAGTGCCGTCAAAATTTGAAGGTATGGATGCAGCGGCCTTCAAGGCGGCCGGGTTTCGTGCTGTGCCTAATTGCGTCGTGCGCCGATCCGCCTACATCGCGCCCGGCGTTGTATTGATGCCCTCATTCGTGAATTTGGGTGCCTATGTCGATAGTGGCACCATGGTCGATACCTGGGTAACAGTCGGGTCTTGCGCGCAGATCGGCAAGAATGTGCATTTGTCCGGCGGCGTTGGCATTGGCGGCGTGTTGGAGCCGCTGCAGGCCGGGCCGACCATTATCGAAGACAACTGCTTTGTTGGCGCGCGCTCCGAAGTGGTTGAAGGCGTGGTGGTTGGCGAAGGCTCCGTGATTGCCATGGGCGTGTTTATTTCCGGCTCAACCAAAATCATTGATCGCAATACGGGCGAAGTCCATATCGGCAAAGTCCCCCCCTATTCAGTCGTGGTCTCCGGCAATCTGCCAGGCAAGCCGTTGCCCGATGGCTCCCCCGGTCCCTCGCTCTATTGCGCGGTCATTGTTAAGACCGTCGACGCGCGCACACGCTCCAAAACCGGCATCAATGATTTGTTGCGTGATTAAGTCTCGCGCGACCAAGCCAAGCTGGCAGACAGCTAAATTAGCGGTCTGTCAAACTAGCAGTCATGCGCGGTGCGGTTGGGCCTTGCTCTCGTCGGTTGTGGGAAATACCAGCGACGCCGGTGGTGTGGTTTTGCTTCCGCGGCCAAATTTGCTATTTAATGGCAATCAATAGAGTTCGGTGACTTACCGCAGCGCGCCATTAACAAATGCTGATCTTCCAGAATAGGGGATATTACTATGCTTCGCACCTTTGTCAGTTTTTCCGGGCGCATTGGCCGCCAGACCTTCTGGTTTTCATTTTTGGCGGTTTTCATTGTTTCCGTATTGGTGATCGTTGGCGTGGCTTACGTATATGGCGTGCCGGTCATTATACCGAACCAAAAGCCTGACTTCTCTCATCCTTATTTCATGGCAACGGGTCTAGTCACTTTGTTTAGCTTTTGGCCCTATTTGGCCATCTATGTGAAACGCCTGCATGACCGCGATATGCGCGGCTGGTGGTTACTGCTACCTTACGTTCTGATGCTGCTCCCAGTAGCGGTTTTGATAGCAATGAATCCCCAGATGATGGCGATGATGAGCGGCGGCGGTGCGCCCGCTGGTGGTGGCCTTGGAGGAATGCCAATTGGCGGCGTCTGGATGATGGGGGGGCTCGGGCTATTCTACGTCATTGGGTTGATTTTGCTGCTCTGGCTATTCATTGTGACCGGTTTCCTGCGCGGCACCAACGGACCGAACCGGTTTGGTCCCGACCCTCTCGGCGGTACTGGTGTCGATGCTGTGCCTGAGGGCCACGACTGGGCTAATTAGTGTGACGCTGACCGCAGGAGTGCAGGTCGCAGGAGTTCTAGTCCAGGGGGCGTGATTGCCAAGCCGTGTCATTTCAAAGCCTCCTGGCCGTACCGCTGAGGGACCTCAACGAATTAGGCCATTTTGGAGAAATAAATATTGGCGTCCTTTGATCTGCAAGATTTATTTTTAACGTTTGATGGACGGCTGACACGGCAAGTTTACTGGCTCGGCTATGGGCCGGTCATTGCGGTGTTGGTGGTCGTTGGTGCCGGGCCGGTCTGGTTGTTTGGGCCGGGTGAGGGCGCCGTCATCTGGATTGCGGTGGTGTCGTTTATTTGCGCGGTGGCGGGGGCGGCGCTAAGCATCAAGCGCTTGCATGACCGGGATAAGTCGGGCTGGTGGGTGTTGTTGTTTTATATCGTGCCGGGACTGATGAGCGATCTGTCGGCTCGGTTTATGACAAACAGCGCCGGGACCAGCGTGCTGTTGATTACCGCCTCTGCATTGAGTTTTTGGGGGCTGGCCGAGATGGGGCTCCTGCGCGGCACAGTCGGACAAAATCGGTATGGGGAAGATCCATTGGACGGCGGCGCATGAGAATTCAAAAAGCGCACGTGCAGCGATTGAGAGCCCGTTGGGGCTGGGGCGGACATGAGTAATTATCGCAAGTTGGAAGCGCAAAAAATTGTCGCGACACTGGCGCAATTGCAACGCCGGATTGAAGAACGGTTCCCGAAGGCCGGACTGGGCGGCGTTTGCGGTGAGCTCACAGAAATCGCCCGCGGCGCGCGTGCCAAAGCCAAGAGTATCGCCCGGCCAAATCTGTGGCTACGCGGCGGCACGGCGATCATCATGGTGCTAGGGCTGATCCTATTGTTTTATGTCGGCGGCATAATTCAATTCAAGCGCACATCGGAAAATCTGTTCGGTGTGATGCAGGGCATCGAGGCGGCGGTTAATCTCATCATTGTCATGGGCGCCGGCGTTTTGTTTCTGACTACATTGGAGGGGCGCTGGAAACGGCGCGAAGTGCAAAGCGAGCTGAATGGGCTGCGCAATATCATCCACGTCATCGACATGCATCAGCTGACCAAGGACCCCAGCACATCGGCGCAGCGCGGCGCGCCCACCAAGCATTCGCCCAAACGCGATTTTACGCCGTTTCAGCTTATGCGCTATCTGGATTACTGCTCTGAGATGCTGTCGCTGACGGCCAAGGTGGCGGCGCTTTATGGCCAAAGCTTTCACGATCCGGTGGTGCTGGCGACGGTCAGCGAAGTGGACCAGATCACCTCGAACATGACCAATAAGATCTGGCAGAAAATCAATATGATCCAGGCTGACGAGAACTGGAAAGCAGATAGCACTGAGCGCGCGCGAGCCCGTCTCGATAAAGCCGATCCTAAAAACTGGGTGCGCTATAAGAAATATGATGCGCCCGCAACATGAAGGAGCAAAAGTCCTCTTGTGGCTGGGCTGATAGGTGAAAAATTAGTAGAACGGTTATCGACTGACCCCGCCGATCTCATAAACAGCGCCCAAGGGAAGGAACCAATACCAATGATCAATCCGATAAAATTATTCACCAGTTTTGAAGGACGCATCTCGCGAACCTGGTTCTGGGTCGGCCTGATTGCCGTGGCAGCGGTTAGCCCGTTTTCAATCTGGACGGCATTGGCTGAAAATCCGTTTCAAACCGCTTTGCCGACCATTCGCTCAAAAGGCGTGATCGGGCTCATCTGGGTTGTAGCGCTGCTCTATCCGCTGGCGGCGCTGATGGTCAAGCGGCTGCATGACCGCGGCAAAACCGGCTGGCTCGCTTTGCTGTTTTATTTACCAGCTGCGATTGCAACCTTGAAGCTGTTTCATATTTTTGTCGCCGAGCTGAACCAGATAGACTATTGGCTGGGCTGGGTGACCTGGTGGGTTGGCGCTGCCGGTTTGTGGTTCCTGGTTGATCTGGGCTTTTTCGGTTCCAAGGACGGGCCCAATAAATATGGCCCGGAGCCGGGAGCCGACTAACGCGATTGTTATAGCGCCAACCCAATAGCGGGAGCTGAAAAAATGAGCACCAATTCCAGCCGCATTGCCGAAGGCGTCTTTGCTGATGAGGCCTGTGATCCGGTTTTTCTGACCCAGAAACTTGTGCGCTGCCAAAGCGTCACGCCGGTTGAGGGCGGTGCGCTGTCGGCGTTGGAAGCGTGGCTCGAACCCGCTGCGTTTAACTGCACGCGGCTATTGTTCAGCGAAGCGGGTACGCCCGATGTCGATAATCTTTACGCGCGGCTTGGAACTGAAGGGCCACATTTATGCTTTGCCGGTCATACGGATGTCGTGCCGGTAGGCGATGAGGGCGCCTGGACCCATCCGCCTTTTGCGGCTGAAATTCATGACGGCATTTTATTTGGCCGTGGCGCGGTCGATATGAAGGGCGGCGTGGCCTGCTTTCTGGCCGCAGCAGCGCGTTATCTTAAGGGCGGTGGGGCGTTGCCAGGTTCGCTCTCGTTCCTCATCACCGGCGACGAGGAAGGTCCGGCGATTAACGGCACGACCAAAATTTTGGACTGGATGGTTGAGGCAGGAGAGAGCATGGACGCCTGCATCGTCGGCGAGCCGTCCTGCAGCACAGTCGTTGGCGATACTATAAAAAACGGTCGGCGCGGCTCGCTTAATGGCACTTTGAATGTGCGCGGCAAGCAGGGCCATGCAGCATATCCGCATCTGGCAGACAATCCGGTGCCGAAGCTTATTCGGTTGCTCGACCGGCTGGCCTCGGCGCCGCTTGATAACGGCACTGATGATTTTGAACCCAGCTCCTTGCAAATCACGGTGATTGAGGCCCCCAACACAGCCACCAATGTCATCCCGGCCTTTGCTGCCGCCAAATTCAATATCCGCTATAATGACAGCTGGGATCGTGAGCGGCTCGAAGCCTGGGCGCGGGCGCTGTGCGACAAGGCGGCGGACGAAATCGGTGCGCGTTATCAGCTGGGCTTTGAGGGCACCGGCAGCGTCTTTGTGACCAAGCCCGGGCCGCTTGTCGATACCATGGTGGGGGCGGTGAAAGCGGTTACGGGCAAGAGCCCTGAGCTGTCCACCGGCGGCGGCACGTCCGACGCGCGCTTTATCTTTACCCACTGCCCCGTTATCGAGTTTGGGCTTGTCAATGAGACCATCCATCAGGTCGATGAGCGCGTAGCGGTGGCCGATCTGGAAACGCTTACAAAAGTTTATGAGCGATTTATCGCCAGTTATTTTGCTGGAACTGTGACCGGCTAGCCGTTGGTATTTCCTGGCTGTCTGGCAAGCTGTACCGCTGCAATTGCTTTGCTCCCCAAATTGCCCGGTCACATGAAGATGATTTCAATGACCGGGCAGCGCGTTGTCAAATCCTGGCGAGGCTTGCTGGCGAATAGAACAAGTCAGGCCGCTTGGCGGTTGCGCTCACCTTCGTTGGCGCGCGCTGCTGTAATCGGGCGGGCGCAGGCCCAGGCAGCGACGGCTTCAATGTCGTAATAGCGGCAGGATTCCATGAGCAGGCGGCACTCGGTCCAGATGTCACCGTCGACCATCGGCATGAACAAATCATGGAT